>WTIF01000103.1 GCA_011522845.1 Deltaproteobacteria bacterium | reverse complement strand
TTTGTTGGAATTCTAGCAATGAAAAATTCAAACATCACCAGCAAGACTTGAGCTTTGAGATAACTCCGGATAACCCATCAAGCTCGGGCAACTAAATCTACTTTTCCGTTGATGAGATTCAGCCATCCAAGAATTTAAAGGGGTAGAACTCACCTTTTTTCCGCAGATCATAACCAGAAATGAAACCAGAGCTTTCCAACCAGCAACTCTTACAATTTCTAACTGAGAAATACGGATCTGAACCGCAATGGGCTCCCATTGCCGAAGGGATGGAATCTCGGGTACTCACATTTATTTGGGGGGACCAGCAATATATCTTAAGAGTGAATCCCAACCAGTCTGGATTTCGGAAAGATCGCTGGTGCTTTCAACAGTTTCATTCTGAAGAGTTGCCGATTCCTGAAATTCTGGAGATCGGCTCATTCTCATCCCACTATGCTTATTGCCTCTCCCGAAGACTCCCTGGAATCACACTCGAGGACAGTGCAATTCCAACTCTCCAACAACTCACTCCGTACGTTAGTCAGGTTTGGAAGCTCATTCACCAATCTCCACTGCCTAGTTCTGAGGGCTTTGGTCCTTTTAACGAGTGCGGACACGCTACCTTCTCATCCTGGCAATCCTTTTTGCAGTCAACGATACGCGGGAAAGATCAACAGTGGGATCATCTGTTTGCCAGTAATTTGCTAGATGCCACAACACTTCAACCTGTGATGCAGAGCTATCTTCGACTGACTGAGCATTGTCCCGAAGAACGCAAGCTGGTGCACGGAGACTTCGGTTCTAATAATGTACTGACTGATGGAAAAAAGATTACGGGTGTACTGGACTGGGATTGCGCACTTTATGGTGACCCACTATTTGATGTGGCTGGGAGTTTTTTCTGGTCGCCGTGGTTGGACTGCATGCGTATTCAGTCAGAGTTCTTTCAGCAAACGCTGAGAAACGAAGTCAACTTTGCTGTGCGCCTGCAGTGCTATCAGCTCCGATGTGGACTTGAAGAAATCCATGAAAATGCTTTGGCAGGAAATCAAAAATTGTTGAACTGGCTTCTCAACCGAACTATGCAGATTCATCAAGCAACAGAGAACTAAATTTTAGCCAGAAGGCTAGCACAGACTCACTTGCACTCCACCACAAGATGATTTGTTGCTTGCGTCACGAAGGAGTCTCCATGTGGGATCGTAAAAGCAGTGACTCGGTCTAGGATATCGTATCCTCCTGGACACACTATCCCTGCCTCTTTGTAGCATTCATGGTGTTCCAGTTGATCTGAAGCCAAGGTTAGCGTCCGACCCAAGCCTGTACACTCCAGCGTATGAATTTCCCTACCACTTGGCCCTGTTTGCTTGGGACTTCCTTGGCAACCGAAGAGCAACAATGCAACGCTAATGTTGAGAAAAGTTTTGACGGGTTTCATGCCTTGTATTGAAAGAACATCAGGTTTTGAAAATGAAGTCTTGCAAGCCATCCAAACTTGATACCCGAACGTTCACTACCACTTCAGCCAAACTCTTCCTGCTTTCGCCGTAGGTGCATCGCATAGGCTTTACAGCACATCCCCGTGAGATGCCCCGTAAAGTATCCCAGAAAAGCAATCGAGAATGCTATCGACATCGTTCGCTCATTAAATACCCCTGTAAAGGCTAGAACAGATCCAAGTGCAGCCGCTAATTCTCCTGCGTCCTTTGCCACATGGGAAGTTTCCTCCCAAAAATCGACTGAATTCTCAGGCCGACGTGTGTAGACAACCAAAAAAGTAAAACCCCATACAACGAAGATCGTGGGTAGGTCAATAAAACGCTCAAAGATCGGACGCTGCAAAATCACAGAGTCCTCTGTGCAGTAAAATCCTCGCTCTGGAGAGTAGGCCTCTTCACAGACGCCAGTCGGACTTTCGAACCGAAATGTAGACGACTGAAAGTCAAAGTGTGTTGCGACAAACACGATCATCAGAATTCCCAAGAATCGTAAGCGAATCCCCATCTTATTTCTCCAACGCAGATTTTTTCACAGAGTGTATAGAGTCTGAATGAATTGATTCAGATTGATTCCCTTGAACATCCCCCAGTTAATACGCTCTCCATACCATTGTTTTGAGATCATGACTCCGTTCCTCCTAGGGTTAAAATCTCTTTGATCGAGCAGTCCAAATACCTGATCTAGGAAGGCAACTGCATCTTCCAGTCCCACATCTTTTGGATATGGCTCACCCACCCACAGAGCGATCTCCCCCCGTCATCCTCCCCAAAATTTTTTCCCTGCCCTAAGCTTTGTGAACCAATCAACACTAATCAGGGAAAAGTCATGAAAAAATTCATCATAAAAATAACAAAATCATTTATGATTGCTGGTATCACTCTTTCCACTCTATCGGCTTGTATGAACGTACCCTCAATTGAAAAATCATCACCTTTGTTGGGAGCCTATCTGCAGGGATCAGATCTGCTCGAAAGTGATTTCATGGCCGCTGACTCAATTGAGTTCAATCTCTCTGAAACACTTAAGCCATCGCTAGAATTTGTAGAGACGCTAGATTTTTCATGGTTTGAGGAGAGTGTGCAGTGGACAACAAGCACGGCCAATGCACTATTAGACTTTGAAACACCTGATGTCAGCCTGCCAACAGTTCACTTACCAGATCTGGAATTTCCAGAGATTAAACTTTCAAAAATCACCCTTCCTGATGTCAGTCTCCAAGATATCAATCTAATCGGCTCTGTCTGGGCAATGACAGAATCTACTGAAGTGAGAGAGCCGCAATCTGACAATAATGCATCCTTCCTTTCCAAGAAAAATCTAGTGAAGGCCAATATGATGGATACTGATGTCTCAGGGATTGATCTCTCTGGTAAGGATCTAAGCGGGGCAGATCTTCGAGGAGCTGACCTAAGCAATGCCAACCTCACTGGCGCAAACCTGAGCGGTGCACATCTTTGGCAGGCAAAGCTGAGAAAAGTAGCCTTGCGAGACACGGATCTGTCGGGGATGGATTTTTCTGAAATGGATCTAAGCGGAGCTGACTTACGGGGGGTGAACCTGAGTGGGGCTAACCTTTGGGGCGCCAAACTATACCGCACCAACCTTACCGGAGCAAACCTGAGCGGTGCACGGCTCTCGAACGCAGATCTGTCTCAGTCCGAACTTACTGGTGCTGATCTTTCGAACGCTGAGCTCTACAACACCCAGTTAATGGGGGCCAATCTGAGTGAAGCAAACCTCAGCGGAGCAGATTTACAGAAAGCGCAACTAACAAATACAAATCTTTATAGGGCGAATCTGACAAGTGCCTGGCTGGCGAGTGCTCAGCTTCAGGATGCCAATCTGAGTCAGGCCAACTTGTTCAAAAGTACTCTCAATAGTGCAAATTTACAGGATGCTGATCTCAGCCAGGCGAACCTGATGGAAGCGTCTCTAATTAAGGCTAATTTGCAGGATGTGGATTTACAAGATGCTGACCTGAACAAGACTATTCTTTTCAAAGCCTCTGTCAGCAAAGCTGCACTCATCGAAGCTCAATTGTGTCTTACCAGCCTCCCTGACTATACAATGCACAGCCGAGACTGTGATCGAACTTGATCAGCCAAAGCGCTTATTCCTCTACTTCCCACCAATTGGCTTGACTTCATGGGTCAGCAAAGGATGTTTCGTTTATTATCCTAGTTGACCTTAAGCTGCACGACACTTTATTTTCAACACTCTGATCCTAAAAAGAATCATGACACGACGAGTTTTGTTGTTCTGCTTATCGTTCCTGCTTTTCTTATCAACGGCTCATGTTTTCGCTGAAGACTCAAAAGAAGGACGAGCACTAGCAGCTGAAAGATACCTCAACGCAGTACCGATCTCCCAACTACTTGAGGATACTTTTCGTGAGATGAGCAAATCCCTACCAGAGGCCCTCCGGGAAGGCTTTGTCAACCAAATGAGAATGGTCGTTCGAGCAGACCTCTTAGAAGAAGCTACTAGAGCCTCATTGATTCGACATTTCACGGTTGATGAATTGAACGCGATGGCTGAATTCTATAGTTCTCCTCATGGAGCAAGTGCCATGAGAAAATTTGGAGCCTACATGGCTGACGTGATGCCAGCTGTCCAAGAAGAGGTGATTCTAGGGCTGGATCGAATGGAGCGTCAGGTAGAATAAGTACGACCCGCATCATTCATGTAGTTTTTCGCTCTTCCGGGTACACCTCACATAGTATTTTAGCTATCAGAGACACCTGAAAGGAGGCTAGAGACGCAGTGACATGAATACTTCTCATCTAAATCATACTCCTCCTGTCCCTGCCTGGCATCAACTTCTCCCCCTCTTCCTATCCATCAGCGGACCACTCGTCCTATACCTATTCACGATACCCCGTACCGTGGTGCTGGAAGACGATGGGCTTTTTCTGATGGTTGCCAAGCATCTTGGGATCGCTCATCCGCCAGGTTATCCGCTCTTCACTGGCATCGCTCACATATTTATGCAGTTGCCCTTTGGTACGGACGCCTTCCGAGGACACTTGGCCAGCGCGTTTCTAGGGGCTCTTGCCTGTGGAGTGCTGTTTGGCTGCGCTCGACTACTTGGGGCTTCGGTGTGGGCAGCTTTGACTGGAGCCTGGGCCTTTGGAGCATCTGAACACTTCTGGTCACAAGCGATCATTGCTGAAGTCTACACACTCAATGCTTTGCTCTTCTTTGCCACCTATCTACTGATTCTGAAAGCCTTGCGGGCACCAGATTCACGAACATGGTGGTGGGGAGCCTCAATTTCCTTCGGGCTCAGTCTGGCAAATCACTACCCGCTGATGGTACTCGCTTTCCTCGGCTTGTTTGTACTCGCCCTACCTGTTTGGCGAAATGTGCTACCTCGTCTTCCGGAATTGATCTTACTCAGCCTGTTGAGTGCTGCGTTACCATACTTAGGAATGGTCTGGCGCTCTTTACAAAATCCATCAATCAGCTTCTATGGTCCCATCGAAGGTTGGCAGAGTTTCTGGTTTTATTTCAGCCGCCAGGGCTATGCCAGTGTAGATGTCAGTCCAAGTGCTGGTTGGTGGGATCGCTGGGAATTTCTTCAGTGGTTCAGCGTCGAAGCTTTCTGGCAACTGACCCCCTTGGGCTTTGGGCTCGCACTCTGGGGGTTGTGGAAACTGATGCAACAACTTTCCTTGACCGTGCCAGTCTCTGGAATTTTGATTTTCCTTAGCAACAGCGTATTGCTGTTATTCCTCCTAGCTTTTGACTTCGACTTCTTCAATATCGGTGTCTTTCGCCCTTACTCCCTCGTATGTTATGGCTTACTTGGTTTGTGGCTAGCCATTGGTTTGGATGATTTCATTCGTCGTTTCATTAAAAACCCTGAATTCCAAGCTTCAGGAACTGTCACCATTGCTTTGCTGATCGGGAGTCTCTTGCTTTTTCAAAATCTTTCAAAGAACGATCGGTCTGCTGATAACTTTGCTGAACAACATGCTGAATTGATCTTCCAGTTACTCCCAGAAAACTCAGTATTCTTTGTCTATGGTGATTCCGAAACAGGACCACTTGGCTACTATCATTATGTTGAGGAGCGACGACCCGACTTGGAGTTGTTCAGTCTTCAAGGCCTAGTCTATGGGAATCGCCTATTCCCAGCCCGTAGCTCCAAGCACAGCAAGCAGGAAGCACTTCGTCAGTTTGTGAATAACAGCACCCGTCCTCTATTTTACTCAGTGGATTCTGAGCAGTTTTCACATGGCCAGGGGATTCGGCACTACGGGTTTCTGAAGGAGGTTGTACGTGGAGGGAATCCAACTGCTCTGCAATTGGTATTTCGGCCCGAAGCAGAGACTTACTTCAGAGAGTTGTTGCAACAGCAACCCAAGGATCGTTGGGAGAGATTTCGTCGCAACAAGCTATTACATCAGTATGGAGACTTCCTTGGTTATGCCCTGCTCGGTGGTGATCCTGAACTTCAGAAAAAGGTCCGGCCTCTCCTGCCTTTAGCTGAAAGTAATTTTTTCAGCCTGACCGGAATGATCGAGGTATTGATGACTCACCGGGCTCAGCCATCTCTACTTCAAATTGAAAACTGGCTAAAACTTGCAGAGTCACTGCAAGATGAAACTCTCGACAAAGAACGTCAGGCTCGCTTTGCATATCTACAGGGCTTTGCAGCCTTTCTTGGTGGCCATCAGCAAGAGGCCCTTGAAGCTTTCTACAAGTCTGCTCGCATCTATCCCCATCCTGAAAACGCATCTCTCTCGGCTCTCCAAAAACTTGGCAGACAAATCCCCGAATAGGGGAATATTCAGTGCATCCTCAAAAACAACAGACACTCACTATCTGAACAGAACATGAGCAGCAAAACTTCGTTGGTACTGTTATTCAGTCTAAGCCTATTGTTGCCCAATTGGCTGCAAGCTGAACCGATCAAAGGCTTTGGGCTTTATTTGAGTGTAGGGGATCTACACATCTCTGATTCCTCGACAGAGCAAAATTATGCTGAATCCTACGCCTACGGTGGCATCGTAGATTATCAGTGGGCAGCTTCAGACTACTTCTCGGTGCGCTTGTTTGGAGGAGAACACATAGGTAGCGCTCAACAGCCTGACAAGCCTGATTACAATTACTTCAAAACAGGCTTGATTGGGCTGGAGGCCCGTGTGTGGGCTGGTTCTTCATGGTTTCTAGGGGTTCAGACTGGCCAAGCTTACTTGACCTGGATTGAATCAATAGAGAGTTATACAGAAATCGCTTGGACCAACCAAAGTGGCTACGGGGTGGGCTTTGAATCTGCGGACGGATGGACCTTTGCGGTCTACACACAAAAGACTGGTGACATTGAATTTGAGGAACTTCCGGATCAGGAAGTCGAAGGGATCCGTCTTGAGGCAGGCTATCGCTGGAAATGAACGGCAGCAGCCGAGAAATAGCTGATTAAAGCAGAAATTTAATTCTCAGAATGATCGGCTGCTTAGTGGAAGGTACGAATTTGGCGAGGAGATTCTTTGAATACTGTCTTGGGCATAACGGGGATCGACTGTGAAGCTGCGTACTGGTCCAACTGTATGCGCAGGGCTCTCAGATCACTATAAGGCCTTGGCTGCCTATTGAGTTGCTGACTGATGGCTAGAACCTCCTGAATTCTTTTCTGTTCCGCCCGATCCTCTTCAGTCGGAGGATAAGGATTGAAAGGCTTAGCTCCCAGCAAAAACGGAGCGATTGCAGAGATCAATAATAGTTTCACAAGTCTGGACATCGTGCTCCCTATTCCTCAAAACGATTCTCGAGGGGATCATGACATCCTGTCTTGTAGCTGGCTTCATCCTGAAGAAAGCTTTTTTTGTAGTCTTTCTTACTGTGGACTCACTTTCAAGCAAACTTGAGCCCATCTAATCAAAACTACTTAAAGACTGATGAAAAACCAGATTATTCATTTATGAATTCAAACCTTTGACTGCTCCGCTTGACTGCAGAAAAACTGCAGTGTCGTAAAACTGACTACTTTAACAACGTTTAAAGGATGTTATGAAATACCTGATAGTGGCTTTAATGGCTTTGCTTTGCTGGACAACTGCATCCTTTGCCCAAAAGCTTGGACCGGTGGGAAAGCAAATGCTTCGGGAGTATTCAACAAAAGGAGAACTCACCTACTGGAGTTCGGTGGATACGGAGTGTCCGTTCTACAGTGATTTGAATCTGAATCAAATCATTCAAGAGAGGATTTTAAAGCAAAACATTCGGCCCGCTTTCCATAAGAACAAGCAACTACGAAAAGCTAGAATCTATGTGAAGGTTCACTGCTATTTCAAAGATTTCACCGTGATCACTGCCGATTTCGAGATCCAACTCGGCTACGACTTGGCAGATCAGGTTCGACTCGGTTATTCATCTGAGGTGTTTCTGCTGAATCACCCGATCCGTAAAATCAGGTTGGACGTCGAATCGATGATAGATGAAAAGGTGACCGAATTCGCAGAAGCTCATTTGGAAGGTGCAGTTGCTCGACAATCCACCTTGAGTAGTGAACGGCAGTAACCCACTTAGCATCAACTCAACTACGCTGAACTTAGGACCCAGAAAAATGC
>WTIF01000001.1 GCA_011522845.1 Deltaproteobacteria bacterium | reverse complement strand
TTTAATTAGGGTGTAGATTCTCAGAGATTTCAGACAACTAGTGAAGAGAATTAGCAATTTGAGTAGATAAATTAAGAATTTCTTAAACAGAAATCCAGTCATTGGATCATGATGATTTTAATCCATTAAGGATTTCATCAAATTAAATTTACCTCATTTTCTAAATCAACCATTTTTCAGGAGACCAAATGTAAACAATTTTATCTGTTCACCTAGAATTGGTTCTATTTTGAAATTAATCAGTAGAGGAAGTCATGAAAAAAAGTCTCTTTAACAAGTTTTTCAGATTCTCCATTATAACGGGTGTACTCGGATTCACAGCACTATCAAATTCTGCTCAAGCGCAAAGTTGCTCAAGCTACAATGAAGCACCGATGCTAGCAAGTGCGGTAGCATCTGGAGCGCTCCCAGCAGTTGGAGACCGTGTTCCCGAGGAACCATTAGTTGTTGAGGTTGCAGAGCAAATTGGTGTTTATGGTGGAACCATGGTGGATACGACAGGGGGGAACCGTTTAGCCGAATTCCGTCACTTTGGATATGAACCTCTCGTGCGTTGGTCAGTAGATGGAAGCGAAATTGTACCTAATGTCGCCAAGAGTTGGCAGATTTCTGATGACGCGACAACGTACACCTTCCAACTGCGAAAGGGGATGAAATGGTCTGATGGCGAGGAATTTACGGCTGATGATATTGTGTTTTGGTGGACGTACGTTGAGTCCAACAAGGATATACAATCCAAGCCGCGTGGCTACATGGTTGTCAAAGGCGAGCAAGCAACAGTAAAGGCTGTTGACAAACATACTGTTCAATTCTCGTGGTCTAATCCAAATGGTTTGTTATTAGAAAACCTAGCTTCTCCCTACGGAGTTCGGGTTGTCCAATTTGCTGAGCACTACCATCGACAATTCATCAAGGGCTTGAACCCAGATGGGGTCGCAAAACTCATGGCTGCAGATGGTTCTACAGACTACACACAGTGGTGGAATGCTACTGTCGGTAGCTATGGCAAGCAGTCAGAATACAACAATCCTGCTCGACCTTCTGTGCATGGATGGATTCCCAAAGAACCCTTCCTTGGAAAAGAGCAATTCAAGTTCGAAAGAAATCCTTATTATTTTAAGGTGGATAAAGCCTGTAACCAACTACCCTACATTGATTACCGTCAATGGGTCTTAGCAGCAGATACTGAAATTCAGTTAGCAAAGTCGCTGACCGGTGAAGTTGATATTAGCCGAGTTAATATCTCCACACCTGCTAATCGAAGTGTCTTCTTTGAAAACATGAAGCAGGGAGACTACCGTTTTGTGGCCGCAGACTCAGCTGATATGAACGTGGCTAATTTTCAGTTCCCTGAAAATCATCCTGATACCTTTAGGGCTTCAGTTTACAGGGACAAGAACTTCCGCGTCGGGCTGTCCCACGCAATTGACCGTGAAGAGTTGATTGATGTTGTCTTTTTAGGACAGGGAGAACCGTATCAGGTAGCCCCACGTCCTAGGTCTCCCTTTTATTCAGAAAAGATGGCCAAACAGTACACTGAATATGATCCTGAACTTGCCTCAGAATATTTGGATAAAGTACTGAGCAAGAAAGACAGTGACGGATTTCGGTTGCGCCCCAATGGTGACCGTTTTGTCGTTGTGATAGCGGTAAATAAAGACTTCAAGTCCGACTGGGTGGACATGATGGAGTTGATCAAAGGGTATTGGGAGGCTGTCGGAGTAGAAACGGTGATTGAGGTTCTTTCGGATGCAACATCCATCAGTCGGCGCGGGGCAGCTGATAATGATATTGGCCTCTGGTTATCCGAAAATGGAGCGGGTCGCTTACCGCTGTTAGCACCAAATGATCTGCTTGGAGCTGATAACGACCTTGATTGGAAGAAGTATCATGTGACCGGTGGGAAAGAGGGAGTAGAGCCCCCCGCAAATGTGAAGCGAATGCTGGAGCTGATTGATCAAATTCCACTGGTCGCTGGTGCAAAGCAAGATGCTGTTATGGGAGAATTTTTGGAACTGGTGACAGATAATTTTCCTCGCATTGGAATTGCTCTGCCAGCAGGAAACTATCGGGCTGTCAGCAATCGCCTCCGCAATGTGCCAGAGCCCCTGATGGAGGGTTGGATGTATCCTGGAATTTCTCCTGCTAACTTTTCAACCTTTTACATAACCAAGGATAAGCAGTAGGTCACTTGGGGCGGAGATTGAGATCGCTTCGATATCTTCGCTCCACTTGACATCCTTTTCAGATGCTTAGTTTCCTCGTCCGAAGACTCTCTTTGATGATGATTACGGTCTTCGTCATCACTGTGGTCTCCTTTTTCATTATCATTCTACCACCTGGCGATTTCGTGGATAGGATCGTATTGGAGGCCAATCAGTACGGGGAGGTGTTTGAGGAGCATGAGATTGCTGATCTACGCCGAATGTATGGCCTCGATCAGAGCGCTTTTGAGCAATATCTGATTTGGATGGGAAATATTCTCTTTCGTGGAGATTTTGGATACTCCTTCGGGTGGGATGTCCCAGTTTCTGAATTGATTTCTCAACGCCTGGGACTGACAACGACTCTCTCCATCGTTACCCTGATGTTCATCTGGATCGTAGCGATCCCAATCGGAATCTATTCTGCCGTTCGTAAGTATTCTCTTGGAGATTACGCAGCCACTTTTGTAGGTTTTGTGGGTCTTGCGGTACCAAATTTTCTCCTAGCACTCGTTCTCCTTTACATTTCCTTCCGTTACTTTGGCCAAAGCGTTGGAGGACTATTCTCTCCAGAGTATATCAATGCTCCCTGGTCATTCGATAAGTTCCTCGATTTACTATCTCACCTCTGGATACCGACAATTGTTCTTGGGACCGCTGGGACTGCGGAAGTTATCCGAAAAATTCGAGCTAACCTTCTTGATGAATTGCATCGTCCCTACGTACTGACAGCCCGGGCGAAAGGACTCACGGAATTAAATCTGGTCATTAAATATCCCGTGAGACATTCGCTGAATCCCTTTGTTTCCGATTTGAATGACCTATTTGTAAAAATCATCTCGGGTGAAACAATTGTTGCTGTCGTACTGGGTCTGCAAACGACAGGGCCCCTTCTCTTGCAAGCTCTCAAAGAAGAAGATTTGTACCTCGCATCTTCCTTGATCATGTTCCTGAGCTTTCTTGCTGTGCTGGGAACTCTATTTTCAGATCTCTGCCTGATGTTATTGGATCCGCGCATCAGACGCCAAGCGAGGGAAGGAGAGATGATGTGAGTTTCTCTGCAGAAAACGCTAGTTACGGAACATTGATCTGGCGAAGATTCAGGCGACATCGTTTGGGCTTTTTGGGGTTCTTGTTCACGATATTTATTTATCTTGTTGCTGCATTCACTGAATTCCTGGCGCCTCACTCACAATCCACCTACAAAGCTCGTGATGTCTATGCTCCCCCACAATCGCTACGTTTCTTCGTTCAGGATCGATCTGGCCAGGAAATTTTCCAGCTTCATGTCCTTGGGTATCGCTCAAAAGTCGACTATGACTCTGGTAAGCGAACTTTCGTAGAAGATCCGCGAAAAATCATTCCACTAGGTTTCTGGGTTAGGGGGGATAAATACGATCTCTGGGGCTTGGTTGAGTTTGATCGACACCTCTTTGGTCCGATAAAAAAAAGTGACCGTGTTTATTTTTTTGGTGCTGACAGGCTAGGTCGGGATGTTCTCAGTAGGACGATCCATGCGACTCGTGTATCCATGACCATTGGTTTGGTGGGTGTCGCACTGAGTTTGATTTTGGGAATCATGATTGGAGGAATTTCAGGGTTTTTTGGCGGTTTCATCGACCTTGGTATTCAGCGAATGATTGAAATTCTGCAGTCCATTCCTTCGATCCCGTTGTGGATTGGTTTGGCCGCTGCGATCCCACCAACTGCCCCACCTATTCAGACTTATTTCCTAATCACAATCATTCTTTCGATCATTGGATGGACCGGACTCGCTCGGGTTGTCCGAGGGCGTTTTATGGCTCTCAAAGATGAAGATTTTATCAAGGCAGCAAGGCTGGATGGAAATCGGCCGATGCGCATTATTTTCAAATACATGCTTCCTAATTTTCTCTCTCACATAATTGCAGTGGTAACCCTTGCGATTCCAGGAATGATCATCGCTGAAACGTCTTTAAGTTTTCTGGGGATTGGCCTTCGGCAACCAGTTGTTAGTTGGGGAGTGTTGTTGCAGGAAGCTCAGAATCTCAAATCGATTTCTACTGCTCCCTGGCTGTTTCTTCCTGGCTTTGCTGTCGTACTAGCAGTCCTGTCTTTGAACTTTCTGGGTGATGGCCTGCGAGATGCGGGGGATCCTTATGAGACCTGACCTCTTGATGTCTGTCCAAGGGCTTTCTGTCTCTTTCTGGGAAGAGAAGCGTCGACTTCAGGCGCTTAAAGAAGTTTCCTTTGATATTCCAAAAAGTAAAACAGTTTGTCTCGTTGGGGAATCTGGTTGTGGAAAGTCAGTAACTGCAAGAACGCTCTTAGGGATCACAGGCGCCAATTCGAAGATTGACCAGGGGACGATCCACTACACTGATCCGTCAGGAACACTCCTAGATATAGCTGGTTTAAAGCCTGATTCGAGAGTCTTACGAAGGTTGCGTGGGAATGATGCAACGATGATTTTTCAGGAGCCGATGACGGCGCTGTCATCCTTCTACACGATCGGAAATCAAATCGTTGAGGCTCTGAGACAACACGAAAGGGTTACCAAAAACCAGGCAAGAGCCAGGGCGATTGAGGTTCTGGAAGCAGTCGGTATGCCTGATCCACAAACTCAAATGGAGTCTTATACTTTTGAGCTTTCAGGTGGTCAGAGGCAAAGAGCCATGATTGCTATGGCGCTGATGACACATCCTCGTCTGCTCATTGCAGATGAGCCTACGACAGCCCTGGATGTGACAACACAAGCGGTTATCTTGGATTTGATGCGTACGATCCAGAAGAAATTTGAGATGTCCATCTTGTTCATCACTCACGATCTGGGGGTTGTGTCAGAGATTGCAGATGAAGTTGTGGTTATGTACTTGGGAGAGGTGGTTGAATCAGGACCAGTTGAGCAAATTTTTTCCAACCCCCGCCATCCCTACACAAGAGCACTGATTTCTGCTGCACCACATTACGCTGGTAATCAGGAAACAAGGCTGCCCGTCATTCCAGGAATTGTTCCTTCACTGTTTGAGAGACCCACAGGATGTGCTTTTTCAACGCGCTGTCAACACACCAAGTCAGAATTGTGCAATAAAGATCGGCCTCCAATCAATCTTGGTAGTACAAATGTTCGGTGTTTTTTGGAGAGAGCAGGTGTTCCTGAAGAATTCAAAAAAAAGGGAGTAACCACAGTCAGTGACAAAAGGAAGAAAACTGAATCACTTGCAAACGTGGCTTTGCAGGTGGAATCAGTGTCTCGACAGTTTGTGAAGCGAACGGGCTTAATCCGCAGAAAAGAGAAAACGATTCGTGCTGTCACTGAGGTGAGTCTGGAAATAAAAGAAGGGGAAACGCTGGGTCTTGTGGGTGAGTCGGGCTGTGGCAAAACGACACTTGGTCAAACCATTGCTGGGTTGATAGATCCCTCTGATGGCAAGATTCGTTTAGCTATCGGAGGACAAATGCGTGAGATTTCAAATTTGTCCGAGCAGGAGCGGCGGAATGCCTGGCAGCACATCCGCTTTGTTTTTCAGGATCCATTTGCTTCACTCAATCCCAGGATGACTGTTTTTGAGATTGTGTCTGAATCTTTGAGAAATGGACCCTCACGCATTGAAGATCGGCGACTCCAGCAGGAGAGAGTCTATGAAGTCCTAGAGAGAGTTGGGCTAGATCCTGCCCAGAGTGATCGCTATCCTCACGCCTTTTCGGGTGGGCAGCGGCAGCGTATTGGGATTGCCCGTGCTCTTGCTCCCAAACCGAAAATTGTGATCGCGGATGAACCTGTGTCTGCCCTGGATGTGTCGGTACAGGCTCAAATACTGAATCTTTTTCAGGATTTACAAAGAGACCTTGGTCTGACCTATCTTTTCGTTTCACACGACCTGAATGTCGTTTCCAACATTTCTGACCGTGTCGCAGTTATGTACGCAGGACGCATTGTAGAAATCGCCCCAACTGCTGAGATCTACAGTTCTCCCCGTCATCCATACACTGCAGCTCTTCTTTCAGCCGTCCTTACGCCAGAATATACCCCCAATAAATCTCGTATCGAGCCTTTGCAGGGGCATCCTCCAAACCCGGCCAATTTGCCTCCAGGCTGTTCCTTCGCTTCGAGATGTGCTTTCGCGAGTTCAAATTGTCATCAGAATTCACCAACGCTGGAGTTCGATGATGAAGGGAGGCTTGTGGCCTGCCATCGTAAGAATGAACTAACACTCTCTGGTATCACAAGGGTTAGCGGAAACGAGGTAGCATAAACCTGATGGGCGAGGTAAGAAGCCTTTCAAAGACCAAATGGTAACAAACTCAGATAGGCACATCTTCATGAAACAAGAAATTTACGGACATCTTACACTGGATAGTATGGCCACCCATGTTCCGCACAATTTTAAGGTGCCCGATGGAACCAAAACACTGCGGCTTGAATTTACTCACACACCAGAACATCCAGGAGTGGGTAATATTCCACACCAACTTAGTATTTCAGTTTATGGCCCGAATGGGGCACGGGGAACCAGGCACAATAACGATGATCAACAACCGATTATCTCCACAAACTGGGCATCACCAGGGTATCTAAGTGGCCCGATTGAGCCAGGAGAATGGACTGTTGAGTTGGATGTTCACCGCATCCTGCCGCCTGGTAGCGTGGATTATCAAATTAATGTGTTCTGTGAGAACGACGTCACAGACTCTAAAGGACCAAAACCTGTCCCAATGAGGCCCGATTCAGTGAGGCGGCGTGGTCCGGGTTGGTATACCGGTGATCTTCATGGGCATACCTACCATTCAGACGGAGATTTCAGTCCAGCAGAATTCCTAGAGGAAGCCTGGAAGAGGGGGTATGATTTTGTTGCTTTGACGGACCACAATACACAGTCAGCAGTTCCAGAAATTACGAGTCTGGCTGGAGAGGCAATGACCATTCTAGGCGGAGTGGAACTGACAACCTTCAATGGGCATGCTGTTGTCCTTGGTGTCAGTGAATGGACAGAATGGCGAGTCAAAGATGGTAGCTCCATGAGTGCTCTGGCTTCACATCTTCAAGATAGAGGAGCGCTTTACATCATTGCTCATCCCAAGAGTGAGGGTCACCCAATTTGTACAGGTTGTCGTTGGGCTTTTTCGGACATGATGCCCGGGCCCGCAAGGCATGTGGAAGTCTGGAACAGAGGCTGGGCAGGCTCTCATAACGAACCGGGACTTCGCCAATTCTACAAATGGCTCAATGAGGGATTCCGAATGGTTGCTTCTAGCGGAACAGACAGTCACCGTCCAATGCCTCCTGAAGTCCGTATAGGATCAAACAGAGTTTATGCCCACGATAATACCCAGCATGAGATTCTTGCTGGCCTCAGAAGAGGACATTGTTTTGTAACCAGTGGTCCAGAAATCAGTTTCACTGCTGAAACGGAGGATTCAAAAGCTAGTATGGGAGATTTAGTGAAGCCAGGTCAGCTAAAATTGAAGATGGGTTGGTCTGTAGGGCTTAACGGATTTGATCCCTCTGACTTGGAGGCTGTCCTGATTAAAAATAACGAGGCTTTCGGCCGATGGTCCTGTGGTGATCATGAAGATTCTGAATTCGCCACAATCTCTGAGGAAGCAGATTGGTTTACTCTCGAATTGAGAGATCAAAAAGGTGACCTCCATGCACTCTCAAATCCCATATTTGTTGGTCAGCAGGTTGGTACTTGGCGATAGATTAAAGGAGTTGCTGAGAATCTCATCTATGATTTTACCTAACTTGATTTAACTCTTGAGGAAGAAAACATTGGAAGATTTTATTCTGCCATCAGGTCAGCAAATTGAGTTTGAAGTTCACGTTGATCGTAGCACCAAGGAAAGGTCTCCGTTCTTAGAGATTCCCGTGCATGTGCCAAAGGGCACAACCCGGATTGATGTCAGCTTCCAAT
>WTIF01000050.1 GCA_011522845.1 Deltaproteobacteria bacterium | reverse complement strand
GTTGGTATGTCCGCCGGTGTAGCCACTCACAACACGGTGGATGCCTTCAATACGCTGGTAGACTGCTTCTAAACACCAGAAGCAGCCGCCGGCTAGGGTAGCTTTAGTCAATTCCATTCTGTCACTCCTTTGTGAAAAATAGATGCTTTTGGCAAATGGCTATCAAGATTTGGCAATTCTCTCAATTTAGCAATGGGCAGTGAGAAAGCCGACTTGAAAATTCCCTTTCGACTTGAAGAGTCGTTCGAATTCCGTAGGGATATTTTCCTCATTCAAGGGACTGTTCCAGAGATCTTCCGTCAGAGTGCCGATCTTATAGTTCGGATGGTTCTGGAGTAGTTCAAGCACCATCTGGAAGTATTCTTGATGATCGGTTTTGAAACGAATTTCTCCACCTTTTTGAAAGAAGATCAGCAAGCGATCTAGAAATTCACTGGAAAACAGCCGGTGCTTTCGATGAGCCTTCTTGGGCCAGGGGTCTGGAAAGTTTACATGGAGGATATCCAGACTTTTTTCGGGTAGATATTCTCCGAGCAGTTCCCCCCTGTCTTTTACAAGTAGAGCATTGGTCAACTGAGCTTGAGCTAGCTTACGAGCGGCCAGTGTTAGGCGTTTGAAGCGTAATTCAAAGCCGAGGAAAGCATCTTGTGGATGTTGGCTGGCCCAGGCTTGCAAGTACCCACCAGAACCGCAGCCGATTTCCACATGCACTCGTTCTGAACGCTCACGCAAAGGCTCCCAATGCTGCTGGATCTGATCCAAGGTGGGATGAGGTAACAGTAGATCCGGAGAGTCGTGCACCTTCTTCAAATAAGGATTGGTGCGGGTCATTCGCTCGTAGACCTGTTCTGGCAATTCCCGGTGGTCTCGTATGCGGAATTTTTTTAGTTGCTCTAGATTCATATTGGTATGTTGCAGTTAGAGCAGATTCAATGGCAAACAGATGGGAGCGCGCTGCTTCGACTCTCCGATAGTGAGGATGTTCGCATTTTGGCATTCTCCGTGACAGAGTTATCACTGCACGAAGGACAGCAACTCTCACACGACATGCTGGAACAGATTCAATCGGCTGGCCGATTCCGTGAGATATATAAAAAATCTCTGGACTTGCTTGCCCGACGCGAGCATTCCATCTGGGAACTCCGACAAAAACTCCGACAGCGCTTCCCTGGATTGAGAGAAATGGAGCCTGTCTTGTTACGACTGGAGGAGCAAAAATTCCTTTGTGATGAACGCTTCTCTCTGAATTTCGTTCGCTCCCGCATGGCCAATCGCTCTTGGGGCGCTTATCGGCTGCGGGCTGAACTACAGCAGCGTGGCATTGCAGGACAGTGGATCGAGCAAGCCCTGGCCTCAGAGGTAGATGAATCGGTCTTGAGGGAAAAAGCTGAAGCATTCGTGCGAAAGTCCGGATTTCCCACAGATCCTGCAGCGAAAAGAAAGTTAGCTCAAAAACTCTACCAACGGGGTTTCTCGCAAGAATTGATCAACCAAGTACTTTCGCAAGATCCTCTGTGATACGGATTCTCTCATTTGGAAACCTCCGATAGGTCCTCCATGTTCCCCCAGCGCATTACCAAGGAAGAGGTCGGTGAATTGCCTCTAGTCAGTTATTCTGGAAGAATTGAGGTAGTGGCAAATCATGAAAGTCTCAAGGCCTGTCTGCCAGCATTACACGCTGAAAAACTGCTTGGATTTGATACGGAGACCCGTCCCTCCTTTCGTAAGGGAGTGATGTTCCCAATTGCCCTGCTGCAATTGGCGACCCGGGAAACAGTCTACTTAATTCGCCTGAACCACTTGGGATTTCCCGAAGAACTGCGTGACCTATTGGCATCACCGGAGTCACAGAAAGTTGGGGTAGCCATCCGAGATGATATCAAGGGCCTTCAGCAATTAGGATCGTTTATACCACAAGGCTTCGTTGAACTTAGCCAACTCGCTCGTCAGTTGGGCATTGTCACCTGTGGACTACGAAATCTTGCTGGAATCTTCCTCAATGTGCGAATCTCAAAGAAAGCCCAACTCAGTAACTGGGAGCAGGAAGAACTGACAGAGAGTCAGCAGAATTATGCAGCGACTGATGCATGGATCAGCCGCGAAATCTATGGTTTCCTCGACCAAGGTGGCTGGCTACAGAATACCCCAAGCTTTGAATCCTGACATGGAAGTTCAAAAACAATGGCTATTTGCCGCTAGCGCAGACGAGAATATCTGCCAATCTCTAAGCCGAGAAACAGGCTTGCACCCACTTGTCGCGGGTATCTTGTATCGTCGCGGCTATCGAACACCGGATGAAGTAGGGATCTTTCTGCAACCAGAACTTCGTCAGCTTCGAGATCCATTTTTGCTTCGGCATATGCAGGAAGCAGTTGAGTTGGTGTTGCCATATCTTCGAGAAAATCGTCGCATTCTGATCTTGGGAGATTATGATGTCGACGGAATTACATCGACAGCGCTGCTACTGAGTTTTCTACGCGACGCAGGATGCAGTCAACTCGACTACTTTATTCCACAGCGATTGCAGCATGGCTATGGGTTGACCCCAGCCAGTGTAGATGTAATCTTGTCGCGTCAACCAGAGTTGGTGATTACTGTTGATAACGGCATTACTGCTCGCAAAGAAGTTCAGCAACTCCAGAATGAGGGTGTACGTGTTCTAATCACAGATCACCACCTAGCTCTCCCAGATTCTCTTCCAGAGACTGTTACCGTCAATCCCAACCATCCAGCTTGTTCCTACCCGTTTAAAAAAATTTCCGGCTGTGGGGTAGCCTTCAAATTAGTGATGGCTTTGCGCAAAGCCCTGCGAGAAATTGCTTGGTGGAATGAAGGACGGCCAGAACCAAATTTAAAGCAGTTGCTTGATTTTGCTGCGCTGGGGACAGTTGCAGATGTGGTCGATCTGCGTGATGAAAATCGTTTGCTGGTCCATGCGGGTCTGCAGTTAATGAACAATCAACCCAGGTCTGCGATCCAAGCGTTAAAGCAGGTTAAAAGAGTTGATGGAGAGATTACCGCCACAACACTAGGATTTAAGTTTGCACCCCTGATGAATGCTGCGGGCCGTCTTTATGATGCTTCATTGGCAGTAGAACTATTGCTGAGTCCAACTTTGGACCAAGCTTTGCCACTTGCCCAGCAGCTCAATGACATGAATGAAGAGCGGCGCAACCTAGAACAGGAGATGTTGACCATTGCCTTTGAGCAAGCGGCTCAGCAGGAAGACCAGAAAGGTTTGGTGCTTGCCTCAGGTCAGTTTCATGAGGGAATCAATGGGATTGTTGCTGCACGTTTAGCTGAAAAGACCTTCAAGCCAACGATTCTGTTGAGTACTACCAATCCTGAACGATACACAGGCTCAGGACGGTCAGCGATTCCAGACTTTCACCTCAAGGAAGCTCTGCAGGAATGTGCTGGCCAGCTAGTTCGTTTTGGGGGACATGCGGGTGCTGCAGGATGCACAGTTGCTCCTAAAAATCTTGAGGCTTTCCGCACTGCTTTTGCAAGAGTTTGTGAAGATTGGTTGCCTAAGCAACTAAGGCCCCAGCTACTGCTGGATGGAAAGTTGCCACAACAGGGACCAGATGCGCTTTTGGTAGAGCAAATTCAACAACTTGAACCCTTTGGAGCGGCAAATCCAGAGCCACTCTTTGCATTGCCAACCCCACAAGAGAAATTTCAGTTACTTAAGGAGCATCATGTGAAGTGGATACTTTCTCGCTCTACAGAAGTCATTGGATGGAATTTTGCTGAGCAATTGCAGGGAGTCAAACCACATCAACTAGCGGTGACAGTTGGCTTCAATGAGTTTAGAGGACAACGAAAAATTCAGATGCTGCTAAAGGAAATCCAAGCATGAATCCAGCACCTGTGTTGCTCTGACAGCATCTAGTCCAGAAGGGACTGAGTGTCTTAGAGAACCGCCACTACGGAAGGGATTGGTGGCTTGTGCCAATTCATTGCCATAAAAATGAAGACGATCTTCTAGCGAAAACTATGCGGGATCACCTACCAGCCATTCAGCAGTTTCTTGGTGAAAATCACTCCTATGACTGTCCTCATCTGTTGGTCTTGCCCATTCTGGAGGATAACCCGGACTTTTTAAATTGGATCAAGGAGGAAACCCATCCTCAGGAGTCGATTGGATGAGTAGTGTGCGGACAAAACGAATTGTGCTACTGTGGCTAGGCACAACTTTTTTGATTTTGGGAGGAGCAGCTTCTGCTGTGATGAGCCTGGTTGATCCTAAGAACCATGTGAGTACTCAGATTCAAACAGTCACAATTGAAGAACTTCAATCGATTCCTTTCGTGGTTGATTCTTCAGAGGTATCAGGTGACAACGCAACCCAGGTTGTGGAACCAGCATTGCCTCTGCCGAAGGGTGCTGTCCGAGCAGCCCTGCTAGAAGTTGATCAACCCTATTGGGAAGTGATCGATCGACAGCGCTTGGGCATGGTTACCGAGAATTGGCAAACCATCCTGATTCAGAACCACCACAAGCTGGACTACACGATCATTCCCGAATATGCCCGTGATTGGGAATGGATTCAGGATGGTAGGAAAATCAAAGTTCAGTTTCATACTGAGGTTGATGCGATGAAGGATATTCTGTCACGCAAAAAACTAGGTAAATTTGCAGTACAGATGATGTCTTTACCGGTTACTGAATTTCCGAAAGCATTGGAGCTGCTACAACTGCTAGCGCAGGATGGCCACTATGCCTACTTACACCGTACCGAAGACAAGTTTGAGGGAATGGTTTGGTACCGCGTAAGAATTGGATTTTTCCAAGGTGCTGAAGAAGCGCAGTTGGTAGGCCAGGAGGTGTTTGAGAAGTATTCTAAAAGCGGTGAGTTTACCGGAGATTACTGGGCAGTGGTACCAACTTCTCGAGAATTGTCCCGTAATTTAATTGATCTCCAACAACCAATTACCAAACCCTGGACTATCGAATTGCCGATCGAGGAGGACTTGACGACAGCCAGTGCTCTGCTACCCAAGTTCATTGAGCATACAGACTTCAGCTACCTATCCCAGCGATTCGATAGAGAAACGAACAAACTGCAATTCCGTATTCGTGTGGGATTTTTTGAGACAACTGGAGAAGCTCGCTCTACTATGTATTCACTGCGTAATCATTATAGTGGCTTCCGGAATGCTCGTATTGTCAAACTGTAGGATGCCAGCTCTGCAGATGCTCAGTGAGTAGCGTTGCTTCCAGTTGAAAAGTTGGTTGACGAATCGGTACCAGTACCTCATGCTCCAGACTGGATAACGCACAGATTTCTGAGAAGCAAAAATCTCCACTTGCGTAGGACGGCCGAATCTCCAGAACCTTTCCCCCTACCGGCATCCAAAGAGCATTCGTCAACCCGGCTCCATGTGGAGCCACCACGTGAGTTGCTCCGCTAAAAAGCTGCATCTGCCTTTCGATCGACCAATCTTCTAGTTCGACTATCCGATAACCATAACGATCCAGTACCGGCAGTAACTCCTGCTCATTCTGCAAGTGCCGACGCCCTACACGTCGACGAGAAATATAAATTCGGCTAGTCAAGCCAGTGTAGGTATTGCTGCTACTGAAATAATTTTGACGAAGATACTCGATAGAGTATTTGATGTCTTTAAGAGATGGCTTGTTAGGAATAGTGAGCGATTCACATTGAAAGATTCTTGGGGGTAAAACTGTGAACCTGATTTGGAGTTGCTGAAGAAAAGCGATGTAATTTACTGGTAACCACCAAGGCAATAACCAGTGACTTCCTCTTTGTGTGAGCACTTGGGGAATGAGTTCTGTCCAGAGATGGTAGTAGCTGTGAAAGTGGGGATGGATGCCGAGATGGAAGTGCCCTAAGAGTTTTTGTGTTTTAGAAGTGAGGTCAGGGATTCTTCCAGAGAGACGCTGGGTAAAGCGGTTGAAATTTTCTCCGTTTGTAGGATTTTTGTCGGGGTCGATCAAGTTCCAGCGAAAGCGATCTCCATGGAAGTATAGCCAATTACTGGAGCGGACAAGTCCATCTTGTGCATCAAGGCAGGCCTGCTGAATCTGCATTCAGACATTGTATTGCTGACGATAGTATTCTCGATAAGATCCAGAGGTCACTTGCTCCACCCAGGCTTGATTGTGGAGATACCAGCGAATGGTTTGTAGGAGCCCAGTCTGGAAATCCAACTCTGGAGTCCACTTCAATTCCCGTAGCATCTTCCGAGGATCAATTGCGTAGCGCTGATCGTGGCCGGGTCGGTCTTTGACAAAGGTAATTAGTTTACGGCAGGAGGCGTCTCCACTTCGGCCTAGTTCCTTGTCTAACAGATCGCAGATCAGATGCACTACATCCAGATTACACCATTCGTTAGAGCCTCCGATGTTATAGCATTCCCCTGCTCGTCCCTTGTGGAAAACTAGGTCGAGAGCTCGGCAGTGATCCTTGACGTACAACCAGTCCCTGATGTTGCTGCCATCCCCATAGACGGGCAAAGAGCGTTCTGCCAGGCAGTTATGAATCAGTAGTGGAATCAGCTTCTCAGGAAACTGAAATGGACCATAGTTGTTCGAGCAATTGGTTGTAACAACATTCAGTCCATAGGTGTGATGGTACGCTCGAACTAGATGGTCGCTACTGGCTTTACTGGCGGAGTAGGGTGAGTTTGGTGCATAGGGAGTTTCTTCATGAAAAGCGCCCTCTGGGCCGAGTGAGCCAAAGACTTCATCCGTACTCACATGATGAAACCGTGGGTCAGGGCTATTGCCCCAGTAGCTTCTTGCAGCTTCCAATAAGTGGAACGTGCCTAAAATATTGGTTTCAATGAAGTCTGCAGGTCCACTAATACTACGGTCAACGTGGGATTCTGCAGCGAGGTGAAGAACTCCTTCGATTTTGTTTTCAATGAAAATCTTCTTGACAACATCAGGTTGCCGTAAATCTGCATGAAGGAAGTGATAGTTTGGATTCCCCTCAACTTCTTTCAGGTTGAGCAAATTCCCAGCATATGTCAGAGCATCAAGGTTGAAGACGTGATCTTGTGGGTGATGCTGTAACCAGTGGAGAACTAGGTTGGAGCCGATGAAGCCGGCCCCACCTGTAATCAAGATTCTCATCAGGTTTCAGAAAGAAATGCGCAAGAGGGGTAACGTGGTTGAATGCTCCCCACTGAACGATCGTTGGATCAAGTTGTTGGCCAATGGGGCTGGGTTGATGGCCAGGGTATGCTTAGCTCGATTGTAATCGAAGATACTTGGCGTGGTTTCTTGCTGTGCATTGAACATGTCATCTTCGACACTGCCGCCTTGGCCAATTTCATAGAGGCCAAACAGCATTCCCCCAAAAACGCCAACAGCTGCTCCACGGGCGACCATGCTGGTAACTTCGGCTGACTTCTGATCTTTCCACGCCCAAAGAGCCAATCCACTGACAGCGCCGATTCCTCCTCCCCAGAGAGAATCAATGAAAACAATTTCTAGATTTGCTTGAGCTTGAGATTGCTGGGGGGTTGCAAAGATGAGAGTGATAGCGCCCACGGTAGCGCAGAGAGTACTTTTAATCCATTTACGAACCATTCAAACCTCCTGTTTGTGGTGAGAAACTCAAAAAGCTTTTGCAAGTACTGTTCTAGTTGTTTTTACTCCCACCAGTTCTGACGAGGATTCTTTCCCTTGTCCTGATAAGGTGGCAGGCATTCAATAACCGCACTGTCTGTATCGTATTCGACGACGCGATAGTGAGGACTCTGATCGAACTTTAGGCAGGCTCGGTATGCGTCGTTCTTGAACTGTTTGGCATCGTGGTAGCCAACGCGAGTAGTGCTGTTACATCCTGCCAAAATGCCTATAGTACAAACCAAGAACAGTGAGCGCATTTCAAACCGGTCTGCGAGTCGCAGTAGGACGATGGAGTGAGAGCATTTGCTCTGGGGAGAGATACTTGGCCATATATCCTAAGACCATGGACCAGCCTTCGAGGTGAGAATGCAAAATTTTGGCACCATAGCGGTACTGCGTACCGGGATGAACTAAACGGTAGTTTTTGACCAATTCGTTGAGCTCAGGTTTGTTGAGTTCTTCTTCTAATCCATATATTTCAACCAATCTCTGAGTACTGTTGGTGCTTTTGTTGTGAAGTAATCCAAGCAGTTCAGGATCAATTTTCAAATTTAGTTCCTCATAGGTGTCAAAGATTAGTTGTCGGACACACATGGCGAGAATGTTCTCATCATCCTGAGGTCTTGACCAAAGAATTTCTAAGCGAACGATAGCATCAAGTGGGTCAGCGTCAGGATGTGCCTCTGTTTGAACCTCCATTGTCAAGAGGTCTCCTGGGTGGTAGATCACATCACTACATAAACCAGTGCCGGTATCATGAAATTTAATGAGAATGCCTTGATTGTCAGCAGTTACTTCGACAGTCTCTGGGACATCATGAGACATACGGATTATTTCGGTTAGACGGCCATTGATTTCAGGAATCGTAGCGTCACCAGAATCTGGTCGAGCGAAAGAATACATGAGCTTCATTACACAAGAGGATGCCAGAAAATTTAGTGCCCCAGAATCATTGATTCTCCCTCAACTTGCAAGGATCGTGTGCTTTTATCACATTTCTGTGTTGTGTGGAAGGACTTCATCTCGATACGCTATCTTCTTATATGAGATCTTCATAAACAGAAAGCTGGATGATTTTTTTGCGGATTCTTCATTCTATCTTGTCAACCATTACAAACATTTTGAAAAATAAGAATATTGTTTGGCACCGATGAATATAATGAATTGGGCTCAGCATTGGATACATAAGACAACCAGTACAATGCTGGTCAACATTGCGTTTCTAGAAGACTGTGTCAACCTGCAAATTCCAGTGGATCTGGTTTGCAAATCTGAGAACTGGATCACTGCTTCAGGTGTGTTGGCTACTATCACCAAGCGTCAATGTGTCGTTTCGTCAGATCAGACATTAGCGGAGCATATTTCGCCCAAAGAGAATCCACTTATTTATTGGCATCTTCTGCAGTCGAAAGAGTTCGATCCTGTTATTCCACTAAAGACGGAAAGGGCAGCAGTGATCGCTGTACAATCTCATCAGTTATGTGTGCCTAGGAGTAAAATCAGATGGGGTGGTTCTATCAGTCTAATGTGTGGAGAATTCTTCAAAGACGGACAAACTGTGGGAGTGGATTGGCCTTCGGAAGAGGAGAAGATCTGTCGGGAACTTTTTGTAGTTTCAGAACCCTACTAACCGGCAGCCTTTCGTTTGTTCTTGGTGTGCGATTTTTCAGAATTTTGTTCTTTGCTTTCAGAAGAGGATACAGACTGCTCGCCGAAGAGTGGATGGCGAGTGTTGTATTTCCCATCAGGAATCACTAACTGCATTCCAATACGCTTTTCCAGATTCAGTAGTAACGGGCCTTGTAAGTTGATAGTGATGTTCGATAGTTCCCGAGCCATGGTCAAAATACAACGAACCTCAATCTGATCAGCTGTTTCTGCTTCCAACTTCCGTAGATGATCTTCATTCAAGTTGATATGATAGTCTGAGTAGGCGTAGGTTGGGGCTATGACGACGAAAGCAAGGTCAGGCGTATCCATGGAGTGCAGCCATTGAAAAGGAGACTCTGGCTCTTCATCATTGAGCAGAACGAAATGCCGCTCATTTGAGAAGCCGAGCAGACCACTGGGTAAGGTCAGTACCTGACTATCATCAATTTCGACCTTACCGAACCGGGTGGTTTGCATACTCATGAAGCCTCTTTGATCACTGGCCTAGAAGTTGGGTAGTTGGGTTTGATTTCTGAAAGTACATCTTGCTGAAACAGGTAATAGCTTTACCGTCCACGGGCTAGAAGATCTCGCAGATTCTTTAAGGAAACTGGCGATTTCTCTGCGGCACGTTTGTTTTCTTCCTGAATGCGGATGTACACTTCTTCCCGGTGAATGACGTAGTTTCGCGGAGCCTCAATTCCAATCCGGACTTGCTTCCCCTTGATTTCTATGACCTGGATTTTGACATCATCACCGATCGTAATGCTCTCACCCGACTTCCTTGTCAGTATAAGCATCTCGCCTTTCCGTTATTGGGAGTAGGGCGCTCAAAACATTTGATGGCATTTGTATGCGATCCTATGCTGGCAGGGCGCTTGGAATCCAGTTCTGCGAACAATGTAGGCTTATCGCAAAAAATCTGTCAATGATGGCTGAATGAGGCGACTACCGGCGTCCAAAGAAACACGGTTGTTCAGTTCAGCAGTTTTCAGATGCAGGGCAGACTCCGCCAAATCAGCATCGCGAATCTCAGAGAGTCGGCGTTCCTGATCGAAGATCTGAACTTCCTGTTTCTGTTGCGCTTCTTGCAGATCCCGCATCGTGTTTCCTATGAAAGCACGTTGCTTCAGGACCTGCTCCAAGGCCAATTCTAGTTCTTGCAATTTTTCTGCAAGAACAGAACCATCATTAGTTTCCAAGGCTCTTTCGAGCGACATCAGCAAGGAGAAAGTGTCTACTTCGATTTCTCCCTCTCCCAACAACAACTCATTCGCAGTGACAGTCACTGGAACAGTAATTCCGTCTGCGATTAGGGTCTCTTTCTTTTGAGGACTACCGATGAAAGAAATGGGTGGGTTCGGGGTAAACACGAACTCCATCCCTTCGGGAAATACCGGGCCCAATTCTGAAATATCAAAATCTTCAACCTTCTCACTACTGAAATCAAAAGCATCTGGCAACAGATTGACCTTGTTCTGTAATTCTCCTCGGTCATCAGAGAATTTCAATTTGACTTGGTCACTTTCCTTCCCAGACGGATTGATCATATCGACCACAGGCCGCAGGCTCAGTTCAGGCCCCCAATTCTGCCCACCGTCATCAGAAATTTGATAGCGTGCTCGACCCCAGGGCCCTGACTCCGTAATTCTGAGTACATATGGATTGTTCGAAAAGCCTTCAAACTGAGCCTGAAACTGGGTGACATCAACCAAGTCACGAATGTCACTCTGGACAATCTTTTCAGTTTCCACCTTGGCTGGTTGAAGGATATGATTGTGCTTGATTGCAGGAGTTAGTGATTTGATTCCTGAGAAGAGATACAGTTTGCCAGAACGAGCATTACCCGCATCGAATAAGGCATCTCGGATATCCTTGATCTCACCTGCTGTTGCATTGCGTGTATCTTCATTCGCAGAACTGGTCGATTGTGACATGACCAGCGTTTTTGCTTTGTCCAGAAACTCATTGATCTTGATCAACTCAATTTCTGAGCGTTCCAACCAAGAAATGGAATCTGCCAGATTTGCTAGGCGTTGGCGTTGTTTAGAGATGTTGGTCACGATGTCCTGGGCCATCGTGGCGCCAAGTGGATCATCTGAGGGCTTGTTGATCCGCTGCCCTGTCGCCATCTCTAGTTGCAGATCCTGCAGCTTCTGGGCGTTTCTTTGAATGTTGCCGAGGACTTGATCCCGCTTGATGGTTTCAGTCACACGCATGAGGCGATTCTCTAACTATGAAATGAGTGCGGCTTACATGCGCACAAGGGTGTCCATCATCTGGTCGACAGTGCCTACGAAACGTGCGGATGCCTCATAGGCTTTTTGATACTGCATCATCTTGGCTAGTTCTTCATCCATGTTGACCCCGCTGATCGAACTGCGGATCTGACTGAACTGATTCACTAAGCTATCTTGTTGAGCTTTTTCTGTCTGGTTACGTTGTATCCTAAGACCAAGATCAGCAAGAATCGTGTTGTAGAACTCATCAAAGGTCATTGTGTCGTTGCGCATATGTGGATCGGTCTGCAACTTGGCAATGTCTAGCGCTACCCGATTGTCACCCGGATAGAGATCACGACCTGTGGAAATCGTGTTCGGGTCCAGCATGATTCGGTCACTCAACCTCAGGTCCTCAGCACCTTTGAGTGTTTCAAAAAAGCTATTGAATCCCAATACTTGGGTCAGATCAGTCTTGTCATCACCAAAGATGAATTTATAGTCTGTACCCGTCTGAATGAACATCGAGCCATCTTCTTCAACAGAGGCGTAGAGTAATTCTGGGGCGTTTACCGTCTGATTGATCCGCTGTACAATATCATTGAGCGTATCCCGACCAGCTTGGATTTCAATTTCGTAAGTTTCTACAAACTCGTTCTCACGATCAACCAAGTGCAATTGGAAGATACCGTCTTTCAGAAAAGGCAGTGGCTGAAGTCTCGCCTCTGCGTTTAATCCGTAAGCACTTTTCATCATATTGCTGGCAGACTTCAAACCTGTTCCGGTAGCGTGCAATTGGTTGATCTTGCTGGTTAGGCCGAAAGCCAAATCATTCAAATCATCCATGTACTTGACAATGGTTTTGTCTCGAACTTCTGTCAATTCTTGCATTTCACCAGCCCGGAAAATCTCGGTGATGTCCCGTCGAGATTCTCGAGAGAGTTTCCCCTCCACACGGTACATGCCGATCTCACCGCCCTTCAGCGATGCTACCAATTCATTCGCTTTATTACCCTGTACCAGTGTCCAGTCTCTACCAATGAAGACTGTCAACATTCCATCTTTGCCCTCTACCCAGTTGAGATCAACTAGCTTCGAGAGACTCTCCAGTGTTCGGTCTCGCTCATCCCGGGCGTCGTTAG
Source organism: Deltaproteobacteria bacterium (assembly GCA_011522845.1). Lineage (GTDB taxonomy): Bacteria > SAR324 > SAR324 > SAR324 > NAC60-12 > JCVI-SCAAA005. The sequence goes on along the minus strand of WTIF01000050.1, from coordinate 14,891 downwards.
CGTGGCGACCACCACCAGCCTCGTAGGAAAAGATTTGGCGATTGAGTTCCTGAAGTTTTCTGGCGTGCTCATTGATAGTTTCGACAGTGGCCCCAATTCGCGAATTAGTTTCGTTGCGTAGGCTACGAAGCTGGGCGTTAGTGTCTCGAAATCGAGTTGCCAGTCGATCTCCCATGTCTCTTGCTTTTGCCCGAGCGGAGTCAGATTCTGGGTGATTGGCGAGCTGTGCCCAAGAATCCCAGAAATCGTTCATTGAACGACGCAGACCGTTGTTGTTCATTTCATCAAAGATGACTTCCAACTTCGTTAGAACATCTTCGCGAACGCCATAACGGCCTGACCTCGGTGACTCTTGTAGAATTTTGCGTTGGAGAAACTGATCGTATACACGTTTGGTGGGTAGAGCTTCAGCACCTGCACCGAGTCCTGAAGGATCAGCTTGTGCGGCTCGGGTGCTGACTTCCTGACGTGAAAAGCCCTCTGTATTCTGATTGGCAATGTTGTGACCGGCAGTCGATACACCTCTTTGTTGTGCGGAGAGGGAACGGCTGCCCATATTCAGAGCGTGAGTCAGGGACATAATTGTCTGCTGGGGTCGTTTTTAGACAGAGGTTCGAGAGACTTTGCTACCAGAATGCTGCAATTCACCAGAACCAGAGTAGGTCGCTTGTTGTCGACCGGAGCCTTCTGTCAGGAATCGCATAGAAGCTTCCACGGATTTTAGTCTGGCCGAGGATTCTAAACTGTTGCGTTCAGCCAAGATGCGTATCTCTGATAAGATGTTTTGCAGTTCGTCAAAACAACGTTGCAAAGCCTTGGCCTGATCAGTGTGCGCCAGTTGAATGATCACACTGAGGGTGAAAGGACTTGGTTGCTGCGGCCAGAGCCGAGGAAACTGGTCAACCAGGGAAATCCGCTTTTCTTCCTGCCGAATTACCTGTTCAACAATCTTGTCTTTCGCTCTCTGAATCCTGAGCAACTCATTTCCACTGAGAACACCAAACCCACTGGCTTCCTCCTGTAGTTGTTCCCAAAGTGCTTGGTGCAACTCAATCTCTGTTTCCAGGATGTCCTGCAGAGAAAGTAGCGCATTTTTTTGGGAACTGACTTTAGTGGTCAGGAGAGTTCCTCGTTGAGTGCTTCTGTCAACATCTTGTCGGCTAGTCGAGCTGTGTCGACTTTATATTCACCGTTGCGCAGCTGATCACGGAGACTGGCAACCTTATCCATGCGAATCTCTGGCTCAGCAGCAATACGTTGCTTGAGCTTGTCGATTGTAAAGGATGAGGTTGTAACAAAGTTGTCTTTTCGTAACTGCTGGTCACGTCGAGCAACTTCCTGACCCTCTGTTCGGAGTCCACCGCGTGCATCCTGCAAAAGGGGTTGCGGCTGGTTTGTTACCTTCATGGGCACCTCGTCGGGCTAAGATGATCGTGATCAACTTGAAGCGGTTGTCACGATAGTGTGATTACAAACAAAGAAAAAATGGATTTCTCGCTGAGGGAGCAATCCAAAAACTTGCTTACTGATTATATCGGCAGTTGTGCCAGAAACTTGAGTAAATTTTCAGAATTTTTTTGCTGGAGGCTGTAGTTGGCGCAATAGCGCTTCTGCCAGAGATCCTTCAGACTGAGCCATCGATTGTGCGTACTGCTCATCCAACATGGAGCGGAAGATCTTTTCACCATTGGACTCCGGCAGCAAGTCCGACTTAAATCCAGCTTCTCGCATGGTTTTGAGCATCTGCTGAGTGAGTAGTGCCTCGAAGTCCCCCGCGGCTTTGCGCAGTCGGACATCATCATTGTTTGGTTTGCTCGTCTCTTCTGTTTGCATGGTGCGCTGCGTCAAAGGCATCAGCGCAGGATTGAGCTTCATGGTTTCCTTACTGAATGATGAGTTCTGCGTGCAAGGCACCGGCAGCTTTTACAGCCTTGAGCATCTCGATTAAATCCTTACTGGAAGCTCCAATTTTATTGAAGCCATCCACGATCTCTTTCAAGTCTGCTCCCCCCTTGAACATGAAGACTCCAGACTCAATGATATTTCCCTCTGGGTTGGCTTCAGGGTCAGCAGCAGGGGTTTTGACCTGAATACTCAGTCCACCTTGAGAGATTGCGATTGGTGAAATTCGTACCTGACCCCCCATGACCACGGTGCCGGAGCGTTCATCTAATACTACTTGTGCCACACTGTCTGGTGTAATCTCCATATTTTCTATACGGGAAATCAACTCGACAGTCTGTCCAAGATAACTATCTGGTACAAGAATTTCGACAGTACCTGCGTCTTTTGCTCTTGCGGTGCGATACCCCAAATTCTGGTCAATGAGCTTTGCGAGCCGGAACGCCGTTGTAAAATCTGGAGACTTAAGATTCAGGAATAATCGAGCTCGACTATTCAGATTTAGATTAATCTCTCGTTCTACCAAAGCCCCACCGGGAATTGCGCCAACAGAAGCAACCATACGAGCTCCGACTGGTAACCCAGCTAGTTCCTCCGGAGGCAAGGCTTCCGCACGACTGACACCTTGTGGGATGCCAGAAATTGGACCTTGAGCTACTGCATAGACCAAGCGATCTGGACCTCGTAGCGGTGCCATCAGCAGGACACCACCACGTAGAGATACTGCATCTCCAATGGTAGCTGCGGTCACATCAAGACGTTGGCCAGATTTGGAGAAAGCAGGGAGCGTAGCAGTCAACCAGACGGCGGCAATGCTCTGACCACTGATGTCTTCGCTGGCTAGACTGATTCCAACTCGCTCCAAGGCGTTAACGATTGGCTTACGTGAGAGTAAGCTTCCTGGACTGTCTCCAGTGCCATCCAGACCCACAACGAGCCCAAAGCCGATCAGTTGGTTATCACGGGCCCCCCGCAGATTTGCGATGTCTTTGACTCGCACTCCCCAGGCCGGTGAGGCTATGGTTAGGAAAAGTCCCCAGATCAGTAGTAGCCGAAATCCCTTACGAAACATGATTGCCTTTTGCAAGTAAACTCGCTGTGTGCTGCCAGAGTGGGTAGCACCAGATTCAAGTTCGGTGCCAGTCAATTGGCCTGTTTCTGGCCGTCTAGTTCTCTTCGATCGCTTTGTTGCGGTAGAATTGCAGATCCCCTGCTTCAGTACCCACGATTAAATCCAGATCTCCATCGGAGTCGTAGTCAACAAAAACGGGCACACCCCCAACAGGCATACTCAGCTTGGCGAGCGGTCCATCATTCAGTTTCCACCCCCAAGGAGTATCTTGGGTAGCATCTGCAGGACGAAATTCGACCAATTGGCCTCCATCAGAGCCGACAACCAACTCATTTTGTTGATCATTATTAAAGTCAGCAAAGACCGGCACAGCACCCAGCCCAACGTCTAGATCAAGAAATCTTCTATGATAGAGCCGGAATCGAAAACCTGTACCATTGGCTTCTTGAAGATATAGGCGCATGTTGCCACCGAAGTTGCCGAGGAGTAAATCGGCCCGACCGTCCTGATTGACATCATAGATGGCAGGGATCGAATTACGTCCGCTGGTCACGCCATTCATGGGCCGTGGATCTCGGAAAAATTCTGGGAATTCCGGAGTACCGCGGTTTTCCCAGAATAGCACGCTACCGCTTTCATTGCCGACCAAGAGGTCTTTGTCACCGTCACTGTCTACGTCAGCGAAGACAGGAGCCGCGTTAGCTCCACCACTATACTCCAGAAAGTTCTCGTCCATTAAATTCCAGCGATCCGGTCCATTTTCTGGATCATTTTGGAAACTCCTTAGTTCTCCTCTACGATTTCCGACGATCAGGTCCAGATCACCATCTCCATCCAAATCCAATAGCGCTGGTACGGCACGATTCCCAAAGTTTTGCCCTGCAAATCGCTGACTCACAAGTTCATAAATGGGCTCACGAGGTAAAATTGGAGTTGGTGGGGGAACTACCTGAATTGGCGGTTCTGGGGGTAGATCAGCGAAATCCTGACCTTCCACGATTCTTGGCCGCTCCAAGGTGTTTGCCGTCATCACTGGTTCTGGTGGAGCAACGTCAGCGGGTTGCTGCTTACCAATAAAGAGCCAACTCAGCAGGTGCCCATCCTCGTCTCCAATTAGCAAATCCTGCTGTTGGTCGCCGTTTAGATCAACCAAGAATGGCGCACTACTGCCCACAGTTTCGAGATCTTGCCAAATCTGGGCTTGTTGCTGCCAACCAAGGCTGACGGGATAGTTGGGTTGTGGCTGGTGAGTCAGCAATTGCAGCGTGCCGCTGCTTTCGCCAATCAGTAAATCCGCATTCTCATCGTCATCCCATTGGAAAATGGCAGGGACCGCATTGCCGGAGGCCGACTGTGCATTTGCGAAACGAGCACTTTCCAATACAAAGTTCGCTTTTTCAGGGCTTCCCTGATTTTCAAAGTAGACTAAAAAGCCTTGGCTGTTGCCAACCAAGAGATCTAAGTCTGAATCCCCATCCAAATCACGGATCAAGGGCGTGCTACGACTACCGATATCAATTTTTGCAAAGCGGACTTCAGCCATCTGCCAGTCTGGGTTCTCCTTGCTACCTTCGTTACGCAACAGATCCAAGGTGCCGTCTTCCCGGCCCACTAGAATATCAAGGTCTCCATCTCCATCGAGATCAGCCAGAGAAGGTGCACTGAAACTACGACCGTTCGGCGCAAGTGCTGGAGTTTCCAGTCGAGACCAATCAGGATCCTCAGTTCCTCCTTGATTAATGTAGGCATAGAGCGCGCCAGAGCGACTGCCCAAGAGTAGATCTGGATCCCCATCTCCATCCCAGTCACCAGCAGTGATTAAGGTGTGTCGATCCTCGGGGAGTAACTCGCCAATATTGAAGAAATTTTCGGTGACGGGCCAGTAACGATTCCGGCTGCGTGCTTCTCGAGAAACGGGTGGCTCAGCGGTTTCTGCTGTTGTCTCCTCCTCATTGACCACAGGTGCGTTGACCTGCATTGTGTACATGTTGCCTGGGGCTGCTGCATTGCTGGATGCCTGAGGGTCTGGCACTACATCCGGCCCAATTTCTGTAGACAGAAAGCTTGGACTTGGACGCAGGCTGCGCTCCACAATTTCCTCAAGTGTGGTTACTTCCAAGGGGAGACCAAAACCTTCTAGCAGTGGTGGGAGGCAGTTTGGAAAGACGTCAATTTGAGCGCAGGCTTCTTCCATCAAGGCCAGTGGTGCTTTCCTTGGATCGAGGTTGATGCCCCTTAGAGCATCTACTTGCTTAAGTCCGGTAGTGATGGGATCCCGATTTTCATAGTAAAGGATGCGAGAAGTGCGGGTGCCAATCAATAGCTCAGGATAGCCATCTTTGTTGATATCGAATAAGCGAGGAGCAGCGAATCCACCAGTGTTGATGAAGAGGAAGCGACTGGATTCTAATTCCCATTCGGGCTGAAGCTTAGTACCTCGATTTAGGTAGAAGTCAATGCGTCCTCTGGACTTGCCTACCAGAATATCTTGGTCCCCATCACCTTCCCAGTCCACGAAAGTTGGGGTTGCATCGACTTCTGGAGAAATATTACCGATCAGTTGTGTCCTAGCTTTTTCACAACCCTTGATCCGAGAACGTTGAGAGGGCACATCAGGGCAGAATAGTGCGCGGGTAGCAACTCCTTGATTGTAAAAAAGTTTTGTGTCTCCTTGCTGATTTCCAAGTAGCAGGTCTGCTGCTCGGTCTGCGTTGACGTCACTGAAATTAGGGACACTGTTGCCATTGACCTGAATGTTCATGTAGGCCGGAGTGACCAGTTCTAGGACGGGTAATAGGGCGTTACCTCGATTTTGGTAGAAGAAGATGGTGCCGTCCCCAGAGCCAACAAACAAATCAAGGTCACCGTCATCGTCGATATCAAACCAGGTAGGCGCTGCGTTGGTGCCAACATCAATCACACGCTTAACGCGGACCTTGCGGCTGTTTTGAACATCCTCCTGAAATGCGCTGAAATCCTCAGTTTCTAGACGGAATTGGTTGTCGCCTGGATTACGAAACAGGGCGATTCGGCCATCACTTTTGCCAACGAAAAGGTCTTCGTCTCCATCACCATCAAAATCTGCAAAGCTTAGGATGCTACGTTCGAATCCACGCGTGTAGAGTAATTGCTCTTGTCCATTCAATTTGCCGTAGTATTGACGTTGCCATTGGTAGATAGGAGCGTTGTCTTCTGCAGCGGGAAGAGAGTTCGCCCCGCTTAGGCCCAAAATTCCCAATAGAGCAGTGGTCCAGCATTGGCGGAAAGAAAAGCGACGTCGCATAGGATGAAATGGTGAGTGGGGGTTGTTTGGTGGGGGCAGTGTTGCAAGACCTACGCCCGTTATCGGCGCTTTCTACAGGTCAATTTTTGATATGGATACGGGTTGTTTGAGCTATGTTGGCTAAGGGCAAGTCAGGCGGCCATCAAACTCTTTTCCGTCGAAGAGAGCAACCTTAGCTTGTTGGGGTAAGGCGACCATCAGGTCCAGTCTCCCGTTGCCATCAACGTCTTCAATGATAACGTCTCCAGGAGTGTCTCCCTGCAAATGATGAGTTGCGGCAAATAATTCCGGACTTTTGTAGGCTGCAGTTCCACGATTAGGACTGCCAGTGCTGAGGACCAGCGCCATGTCTCCGGTGAGGGTCGTGACTGAAGCGAACGCAACAACAAAGCGGTTACTGATCACGAAATCAAGAACTCCATCTTCATTGAAATCGGCTACACCAAAAGATGAGGGACCGCGTCCAGCCGGCAGATCAAACTGGTTTCCAAAATTTCCAGATCCATCACCATACCAAATCCGAAGAACCTCTGCACTACGACTACTAACCGCTAAATCCTGTCTACCATCACAGTCGAAATCGGCTACCTCCAATTGTTGAGGAAAGCTGGGCGTATTTAACTCTGAAGTTTTTTCGAAGGTCCCATCTCCCTTACCCTTCCATAGTTGGAGCAGATTTTCGCCGACAGAGATAGATGCCAGATCCGTCACATTATCTCTGTTCCAGTCTCCCTGCATCAATTGCTGAGGAGAGTCAGCAGTGTCCAAAGTAGCAGCAGTCGTAAAATTGTCATCACCATTATTGAGGCGAATCGAGATGGAATCCGTACCCCGATTGGCAACGGCAATATCTTTTCGCCCATCATTGTTCCAATCACCGGCTTGCAGGGAAATTGGCGTTAGACCAACGATGAGGGTGTTGTTGTCATCCAGCCAATCTGGGCCTTTGAGCAGTTGTAGATAAACACTGTTAGATTGGGTCACCATCAGGTCGTTCTGGTTGTCTTGATCAAAGTCCGCAACCACAAAGTCCTGGATCCATTTGGGTTCATTTGGTTCCCACGAGGAAGCATCGGATTTTAGCCAGTCTGTAGATGATGGGTGAAGTTCAAAGGCTTGAATCCTCCCATCATCTATGGTGCCGGACCCCTCGCTGCGTTGCGGGACAGGAACGAGTAGTTCAATATCGCCATCGTTATCCCAATCGCTCCGAATCAGCTGAGCAGAACCAACTGGGAGAGATTGCTCTCTGGGGGAAGAAAATTGAACATTCATCACCGTTGAAGGAGGTGCATCTTCCTCAACAAGATGATCACCAGAGCGACAGGCGAGTAGGCTCAGCAAACAGAGAAAGGGCAGCGCATGGAGGAGTTTCATTCTTGCAGCAAACCTTTGAAAAAGAGCCCATAGTCCTCGGGCAGGTAGTCTTGAATCATGCCGAAGTAACGATCCCAAGGAGGTAGAGGTAACCGCTCACGGCTCTGGTAGTAGAGCGCGGTCTCGGAGTTATTCCAATGCTCTTCGAGGAAGTACTTGAGTGGGGAGGTCTCTCCCAGACCTTCGAACACGATCACAGGTGAATTATTTCCTCGACCGTAGTTCTCGTAGTGTTCCAGCAGGCGGTCGCCCAAGCCCTGTTGCAGGTAGTCTTCCAGCACTCGAGTGGCCTGAAAATCAATCTTGATCCAATCCGCCAAGTCAATCAGTCCGTTGTGAACATCCTGATTCATCTTGTTTGAATCATCCAATGCCAGCCGAATGCCCAGATCCTGAGAGAGGTTGCGAATTGTTGGCAGATAGTCCGGAGTGATCAACTCGTTGACCTCAAAATAGAACATGCTTTGATACTCGGGGAAGAGCTGGAGCAGGTTCTTCAGTGCACGTGGATAGTTCAGATAATCTGCATCCACATTTTGGGTGAACATCAGCGCTGGCATGGGCTGATTGTCGATTTTCATCTGTCGACGTAAGAGCCGGATGGTCAGGAACGTGGCAATCAGCGAAGAGAAGCGCAGTAGCACTGAGGGAATCTCTAGTTCCTTACACTGCTTGACGATCTTGCCAAAGCTCTGTCCAGAACGATCCATGGCTAACAATTCGAATCCCTTGGTTGGGGACTGGGGAGATTTCGGTGCGAGAGCGTCGATTGACTCGGCTTTGATTGCCAACCATTTCAGATATTGTCGTGCCCGTTCGCTTAGCGAACTCCACTCCTCTGCCAGCAGTGTTCCCAACAGTTCTGCAACTACATCTGGGAAGCAGGGGAAGGGCAGTGAAGGTGGCAAGGGAGTAACCACACTACAGGCAAGATACTCGGGCTCCACTGCCTGCCAAGCGGTTTCAGACCAGAATCCATCAGAGATTTGGTTCATGAAGGAAATAGCTGGGGGTTAGGACTTGCCGAGGGCCAAGTTGGCGAACTTGGTGTATTGTCCGATAAAGGCCAAACGGCGCACGCCACACTCACCATTCCGGTGCTTGGCAACAATGATCTCTGCAATGCCTTTGGACTCAGAATTTGGATTATATACCTCATCCCGATAAATGAACATGATCAGATCAGCATCTTGCTCAAGTGCACCAGATTCCCGCAAATCTGCCATGATTGGATGCTTGTCAGCTCGACGTTCCAGATCACGGTTTAATTGAGATAGAGCAACAACGGGGACAGAAAATTCCTTGGCAATAGCCTTGAGTTGCCTTGAGATGTCTGCAATCTCCTGTTCACGGGATTGTAGACGTCGCCCTCCGGTCATTAGCTGCAGGTAGTCGATGACGATCATGCCGATGGGTGTGTCTCCATATTCCTGGGTGACTTGTCTTGCCACCTTGCGTACATAACCGGGAGTGATTCCAGAAGCATCATCGATCAGCAGGGGGGCTTCCAGCATTTGTCCAGTCGCATCTACCAGTTTCTCCCAATCGTCTGGTTCTAAATTTCCAAGCCAAAGCCGTTGGCTGTCGACCCGGGCTTCGCTACAGATCAGACGCATTGCAATGTGTTCCTTGGGCATCTCCAGGCTGAAGATCAGGATGGGCTGCTTGGACTGCAGCGCAGCATACATCCCCATGTTCATTGCAAATGAAGTTTTTCCCATCGAAGGTCGAGCTGCCAAGATAATCAGATCGCCACGTTGTAGACCACGGGTCAGCTCATCCAACTCGGTAAAACCAGTTGGGATACCGGTGATCACCTGTGGATTTTCAGAAAGAGCTTCCAGGTACTCAAAGTTACTGAGCAACACTTCACGTAGTGGCGTGTAGCTGCGAGTGCGGACTCTGTTCTCGATTTCACGGAATTTCTCAGAGGCTTCTCCCAGAAATTCACTGATGCTACGTTGGCCTTCCTGTCCCTCGCGAGCCAGTTCATAGGCAGTAGAGATGATTGCTCGAAGCTGGCTTTTCTCCTGAACAAGCTGGGCATAATACTCAGCGTTGTCTGCCACTGGTGTGGTCTGCGTCAGCAAGAGCAGGTAGTCTACTCCTCCAGATTCGTCAAGAAAGTTGTGATCTCGGAGCCACCCAGAAACAGATACCTCATCAATCGGAGCTTCTTCTCCCGCCAACTCCTGCATCGCCGTAAAGATCTTTTGATTGGCTGGGGAGAAGAAATCTGTTGGCTGCAAGTAGTCCTGAATTTGAGCCAGCAGTTCATTACGGTAGATGATGGCGCCAAGGACAGCTTGTTCAGCAAGCTTGTCGTGGGGCAGCAGTTCTTCAGGTTTCGGTTTCGTGGGCGCACCGGGCATAGGCAACGCTGTGATAGGAGGTCACTGAGGAACGCAGACAGTGGAGGGGACAGGAGGCCAGAACCTCCTGCGATAATTGAAAGTCAGGAGGCTTCTTCTGCTTCAGCGGATTCTTCTTCCGCAGTTGCTTCAGTTTCCTCAATGGCCTCTTCTCCAGCCTCAGTAGTTGCAGCCACTTCGGCTTCTGGAGGTGCGGCGTTGGGATCAAACTCTGCCAACACACGGATGCTCATTTCAATCGAGACTTCGGTGTGAACCCGAACGGTGAAGGTGTGAGTGCCAACGTTGCGGATCGGTGCTGGTAGCAGGATTGCTCGACGCTCTAGGGTGTAGCCAGCGGCTTCGAGGACTTCTTGAATGTCCCGGTTGTTCACGGAACCAAACAAGCGACCGCCTGGGCCAGCCTTACGAGTAACTTCAAGATCCAGCACTTTCATCAGGGCAGCCTTTTGCTGAGCTTGGGCAATCTCCCCTTTGCGCATCTTTTCCAGATACTGCATGTGATGCCGGAATTCCTTCGACTGCTGACCGGTAACTGGCAATGCCAAGCCCCGAGGCAACAGGTAGTTTCGTGCATAACCAGGCTTGACGTCAACGACGTCGCCGAGTGTGCCAAGATTGGGCACTTCTTGTTTCAGGATCAGTTTCACTGGATTACCTCAACGACAGGGTGCGTTAGTTCTGGGGGACGTAGCCCGCGGTGTAAGATAACAGAGCCAGATTGCGAGCTCGCTTGATCGCGATCGCCAGCTTGCGTTGATATGGCGCTGATACGCCAGAAATGCGGCTCGGAACAATCTTTCCTCCCTCGGTCACGTAGGACTTCAACAATTCCAGATCCTTGTAATCAATCTCTTCGATGCCAGCTTCCTTGAAAGGACAAACCTTGCGTTTGCGACGTAGAAGGATGCTATTGGGGACACTGCGCATCGGGCGTTTTTTCTTTTTCTTGGCCATCTCTCGTTCCTAATTGGGGTCTTAGTCTTCGTTGGTTTCAGTGGATTCGTCTTCGGTCTCAACGGCATCAGAGTCATCGTCTTCTTTATCTTCTCCTTCGTCGCTGGCTTCTTCTGCAGACTTCAATTCAACAAGACTTTCGAATTTAGCTGCGGCACTCTCCCAGTCTTCAACTTTGATGATCTGGGCTCGGATCACTTGCTCTGAATAACCAAACTGACGCTCCAACTCTTCCAGCATTGCCCCATCACCACTGAGGTACCAGAGATGATAGATGCCATAGTCTTTCTTCTTGATCGGGTAGGCCAACTTACGCCGTCCCCAAAGATATTCACGGCAAATCTGCCCCTCAAAGCGTGCTACAAAACCGCGTACACGGTCGAGCAATTCCGCTTGTTCTTCACTATTTAAATCGGCGGAAGTGATGAACACCGCCTCGTAGTCTCGCACCATGGATAATTTTCCTTTTGAGCGTTAGGCCCGCTGATGCAGGCAAGGAAAGTGGACGCTAAACATTGAAGCGAAAATGCATAATGTCACCGTCCTGAACAACGTAATCGCGTCCTTCCAGACGCCAGCGTCCGGCTTCACGGACCGCTGTTTCCGAACCAAGGGAATCCATGTCATCGAAGTGGTAGACTTCGGCACGGATGAAACCCTTCTCGAAATCGCTATGAATTTTACCAGCTGCCTGGGGAGCAGAAGATCCACGTTGAACCTCCCAGGCTCGAACTTCCTTTTTGCCCGCAGTGAAGTAGGTGATCTGATTCAGCAATTGGTAACCAGATCGGGCGAGTTGTACGGTCCCGGAGTGGCGAATGCCCATCTCTTCCATAAATGCCCGGGCTTCCTCTTCTTCCATTTCTGCCAGTTCTGACTCCACCTGGGCGCAGATTGGAATGACTTCGACCTGTTCTCGCGCGGCTAACTCTCGCAGAGCAACCTCAAACTCTGAAGCCTCGCTCAGTCCCTCTTCGGAGACATTGGCGATGTAGAGCGAAGGCTTACTGGTGATCAAGCTTAGCTCTGCAAAGATCACTAACTCTTCTGTGGCCCAATCTCCGGAACGTGCTAGTTTGCCATCTCCCAGATGGGCTAGCATTTTTTCAAAAACTGGAATTGCTGCTGCAGCCTCTCGATTGCCCTTGGCCTGTTTACGCAGTCGTTCCAATTTTCGCTCAACCTGTTCAAGGTCAGACAGAATCAATTCAGTTTGGATGACCTCGATGTCTCGTATCGGATCTGGTGATCCATCAACATGAACCACATTCTCATCAGCGAAGCAACGAACGACGTGCGCAATCGCGTCGACCTGACGGATATGGCTGAGAAACTGATTGCCTAATCCCTCTCCTTGACTTGCTCCCTTCACCAGTCCCGCGATATCCACTACCCTTAGCATAGCTGGAATCGTCTGGTTGGGTTCGACCAACTCGGTCAAGCGCTGCAAGCGTGGGTCTCGAACCGGCACCATCCCTACGTTGGGTTCGATCGTGCAGAAAGGGTAGTTGGCGGCTTCTGCTTCAACGCGTGTAAGCGCTCGAAAGAGCGTGGACTTGCCAACGTTGGGCAACCCAACGATTCCAACTTCCAGAGCCATGTGGAGCCAACTTCAGAGAGGTGCGTTAAGTGAGGTCTGAGGAAAGTTTGCACCGCTGATGAACTTTTCCAGCAGAGGAAAAACTTGGCCAATCAGTGTCTGACATTGCTGTCTGGCTTCTTGGCTCCAGCGTCGCAATACATAATCAACAGTTGGTACATCCACAGGCGGTCGACCAATGCCGAGTCGGACACGCCGAAAGCTGTCAGAATTCAAGTGCTCTATCACAGAGCGCAAGCCATTGTGTCCTCCATGCCCTCCACCAGAGCGCAACCGCGCTTTCCCAGGAACCAGATCAAGATCATCCGTACAAATGACAATGTCAGGAGGGTCTATCTTGTAGAAGCGTGCGCAGGCTGCAACTGCCTGACCGCTATGATTCATGAAAGTGAGGGGCTTCATCAGAATCACTGATTGATCTCCACTTCCGTGGCGACCCGTCATCGCTTGAAACTTCTCGGAACCGACCTCACAGCGCCAGGCTTCTGACAAGGCGTCGATCAACCAGAACCCAGCATTGTGTGGTGTCTGCTCATACTGCGGTCCTGGATTCCCCAGTCCCGCGATCAATTTCACGGCTTGTCGGCCGCAGCAGCAGCTTGGGCGATACGGACTGCACGACCCACAATGGAGGCAATGCTATAGTTGTCTTTGGCCCTCAGTTCCACTTGCTCAGGCAAGCGGACGTCATTGATTCTTAGGTTGCCACCAAAATCGAGAGTGGAAACATCCACCTCAACATAATCAGGGATTGCGTTTGGCTTACAACTGACAGGAACATCTCGTGCGACTAGCTGAAGAACACCACCTTTGCGAACTCCTGGACTCTCTCCCACGGTTTTCAAGGGAACACGCAGGTTGATTGAACGGTCCGGATCCAGTTCACGGAAGTCGAGATGGATCAGCAGGGGCTTGTGAACATGTTTTTGCACGTCCTGCAGCAGTACCTGACGGACCTCTCCTTTTTTCGCGTCAGGTTCCCTGATTTCAAGTGTCAAGAGCTTGTGGGCGATGGTTAGTCGGCTCAATAGTTGGCGAGTTTTGACCTCATCCATTTCGAGGTTCAGGTTGCTCTCACCGCCATAAACAACTGCGGGGATGCGATTTGCACGGCGCAACTGCTGGATAGCTTTCTTGCCCATGTCGGTGCGCTTGTAGGCGACCAAAATTTCTTCAGACATGTCGGTTTGCCCGGAATGGGGTTGCAAAAAGAAAAACAGCTTTTATAGCATCGTACAGAAATAAATTCAATTGATTTTACAGGAATTCAGAATGATTCGACTGATCTGGTGCACTTTGATTGGTCTACTGATCGGGTCGCCGAGTCTCTCAGCCCGGGAGCGTCCACGCTGGGAACTAGGGATCATCCACGCTGCAGGACAGCTACCGCATTACACGGGTTCGAATCACTACTACCAACGGAGCATCAATCTGCCTTATGGCATTCTCCGTTCGGAGCAAATTGATGTGTCAGGGGTTCCCAGGCTGTTCACAGATTTTACCCCGGATCTGCGCTTGGAAATGGCGTTTGGAGCAGAGCTGCCGGTGGAGTCCGATGACCTGAATGAATTACCTCCACCTGGAGCAGATGGCTCTTCCGACAAAGTCATTCGTACGAAGAATTATACGCGTCGTGGTATGGAAGATATCCAAGCGCTGATCGGGATCGGGCTGACACTCGATTGGTACCTGGGAGAGCATGTGACTATTGATTTCCCACTACTCAGCAAAAGTACCCTGGGAGGTGGCTTCCACTATGCTGGGAACTCTTTCGCTCCAGGGATTTCAGTAGACGCTTTTGATCGAGACTCCAACTATGCCCTAGCCCTCGGAGTATCATGGGAATATGGAGATGAAAACTTTAACCGTACCTACTACGAAGTGAGGGCAGACGATGCTTTGCCGGGTCGTCCAATTTACTCACCTTCTGCCGGCTTGATTTCCCGAAATGAAAATCTTCGTTTTGTGGCTCAAGTCACTCGCCGATTGTATTTCTTTGCCCTGCAGTATCGCCGTGTTCTGGAAAACAGTGTTGTTCGAGATAGTCCGCTGGTGGTTGTCAACAAGAACGAAGGCTGGGCATTTGGGATTATTCTGGCTTTGGCTGCCAGTGATGCTTCGGTGACTCGTAGAAAATAATTTCTAGAGAATTCGGACTTCCTTGGAATGTTTGAATGACTTGCTTCAAGAGAGATCCGAAGCAACTTTTGGCAAAATATTCTGCTGCAGTCGAATCCAATCGTACCACTCCTCCATTCCCTCTCCCGTTGTCCCAGAGACCTGTAAAATCTTCAGAGTAGGGTTGATCTCCAGGGCTGCTTTTAGACA
>WTIF01000425.1 GCA_011522845.1 Deltaproteobacteria bacterium | reverse complement strand
CATTGCCCAGGACATCACAAAAACTCTGCGTTTGCCTCAAATGAGCGCTATCCCAACTCTGGATCCAGGGTTGGCCCAGGATTCTTCTTCCATTGAGGTCATTGAACAACTCTTTCTCGGCCTGACCGACTATGATCCAAAGACCTATGAGGTGATTCCGGAGTTGGCCACAAAATGGTCAGCCAGTGCAGATAGCCGCACCTATACTTTCGAGATGCGCAAGGATGTCTTCTGGAGCGATGGGGTTCCCGTCACAGCCCATGACATCGAATATGCGATTCGTCGCAACATCAACCCGGAAACCGCCTCACCCTACGCTTATGTCCTCTACATTCTGGAAGGAGCCGAAGCGCTCAATAAGGGGGAAAGCAAGGACTTCAACAGCCTCGGAGTCCGTGCAGTGGATGACTACACGGTCGAATTTCGGCTTAAACAACCCGCTGGATTTTTCCCAGCGATGGCGGGTCTCTGGACCTATCGACCCCTGCCTAGACGTTCCATTGAAGCCTTTGGCACGGCCTGGACAGAGCCTGAGCACATCCTGACAAACGGTTCCTATCGGCTAGCCACCTGGGAAAAAGGCAATCAGTTGATCCTCAAGCGCAATCCTGATTACAAGGATTCGATCACCCAGCAGCCTGCTCAGATTGAGGAAGTGAATTACTATATCATTCCTGAATCCTCAACCGGTCTGGCAATGTTTGAGAACGGAGAACTGGACATCGTCGGGGGAACCTTCCTGTCGATTCCTGTCGCAGAGATCGACCGAGTTCGCAGAGAATATGCTGACCAATATTCTGCTCAACCAGACCTCTGCACCTACTACCTGGGAGTGAACAACGAACGGAAGCCCACTAACAATCCACTGGTCCGTAAGGCGCTGTCTGCAGCCATAGACCGGAAGACTTTGGTGGAACGAATCACCAAGGGAGGAGAAGAACCAGCCACGACTTTCACTCGACCACCAATCTTCGGCTCCGTAGATCCGAAGGAAGGTGTCGGGATTGGCTATGATCCAGAGCAGGCCCGTCGTTGGCTTGCAGAAGCTGGTTATCCAGGTGGTGAAGGATTCCCCACCATCACCTACATGCACAACACCTCTGAAAATCACGCCAAGATCGCTCAGGCAGTGCAAGCCATGCTCAGACGCAACCTTGGAGTTAACATCAGAATCGAAAACCAGGAATGGAAGGTCTACCTGAAGTCAACTACTCAACCGGATGCTCCACATTTGTTCCGCTTTGGCTGGTGTGCTGACTATCCTGATGCGAACAACTGGCTGATGGAAGTCTTTCACCCGACCAAGTCCACCAACCGTATTCGTTGGCAAAACAGTGAATACGCCCAGTTGACCGAAAAAGCGATGGGTTCGACGGATCCGAGTGAGCGCATCCAACTCTACCGTCGAGCCGAGCAGATCCTCAACGAAGAGGAGGCTGCGATCATTCCGCTCTACTTCTACGCTTCCAAGTACCTGGTCAATCCCCGGCTGAAAGACTGGTATCACATGGCGTTGGGTGGACAGCAGATCCGCTACTGGCGCTTAACGGGACGCCCATGATTCCAAGCCAATGCTGAACTTCCTGGTGCGGCGATTGGGTAGCGGTGCCTTGTCGCTGCTCGTGATCGCTGCCCTTGTCTTTTTACTACTGAAGGCACTCCCCGGGGGGCCTTTCGACACAGAAAAAAGCCTACCACCTGAGATCATGCGCAATATCGAAGCCTATTATGGCTTGGATCGGCCACTCTGGGAGCAGTTTGTGCGCTACGTTGGTAATGCACTGCAGGGAGATTTAGGTGTCAGCTACTCCCAACGTGATTTGCCTGTTGTCGATCTGATTGCTCAGCGTCTACCGATCTCACTGGAACTTGGCTTCTACGCCATGCTCTTTGGGCTCTTGCTTGGGCTGCCACTAGGAGTTCTTGCAGCTGCCTACCACAACAGACTACCAGATTATATAGCCACTTTGCTGGCTGTCCTAGGTACTAGCATCCCTAACT
>WTIF01000270.1 GCA_011522845.1 Deltaproteobacteria bacterium | reverse complement strand
ATGATGCTCTGCTTGAAGGTAGCTTTGACCCGCTTTCCTAACATTAAAAAAAGTCGGTCATGGCGTCGCTTATGAAAATCCATTCCCAAACGCTTTTCTGCAAGCCTGGCGAGTAGATCAAATGCCTCCTGATCAGAGCCAGAAGTCTTAGAAGCCACAAGATCGAAATTTAAAGGAGTCGTTAGCATTATTGTGGATCATGAAGATTTTTCAATTTACTCAAAATCTGGAAGCCCATCATCAATGGAACTGCTCGAACGAATTCCACCTGAAGGCTGATTGTTCTTAGTGTTTGTCAATAATTTTTGAGAAGTCCCCGATCCTTCTTCTGGTTTGTATTCGATTTGCTCCAATTTGAAGACTTCGATGATTTTCATAAGTTCATTAGAATGATCTGACATTAGTCGACTGGTAGTCGCTGATTCATCCACCAAGAGGGCATTTTGCTGGGTGATTCTGTCCAGTTCTGAGACTGCGATATTGACTTGCCGGATACCTTCAGCCTGTTCATTTGAAGCTGCTTTAATGTTTTCAATCAGATCGGTCACTTCGGAAACTGCTGATTGAATCTCCTTCAAATTGTCAGTGGTTTGGTTATTTAACTTTTCGAGATTCTGCCGAGAATTTTCCTTTAAAGCTTCGAGCGCTTTATCCGCTTTTTGAATCATTTCTTGAACAACAGTATTTACTTCTCCCATCAAGGAAGTCCCTTTGGCCACCTGCTCCAAGCTGTTCTTGATCAAGGTACTAATCTCTTCGGAAGCCTCCGCAGAGCGGTGAGCTAAATTCCTAACTTCAGCTGCGACAACCGCAAACCCTTTCCCATGCTCTCCAGCACGCGCTGCTTCTACTGAAGCATTTAAAGCCAATAGATTCGTTTGAAAAGCAATGTCGTTGATAACAGAGGTAATTCCA
This sequence comes from Deltaproteobacteria bacterium, assembly GCA_011522845.1. GTDB lineage: Bacteria > SAR324 > SAR324 > SAR324 > NAC60-12 > JCVI-SCAAA005. The sequence goes on along the minus strand of WTIF01000270.1, from coordinate 1,088 downwards.
GAAATTTTTTCTGAACTGTCGCCAATCCCTTTCATTGCCATGACCATCTGGTCATTCATCTGCTCCGCCTTCACAAAGTATTCGCCGTTCGACTCTCTCACTTTATCGATGTCACTCTGATTGGAACTGATGGTTTGGTCTAACAGTGTTTGAAGAAGGCTCTTACGTTCCTCAACCACCTCACACATATTTTGAGAAATGTGATTTGCGTGATTTGCACTTTCAGCATTTTGTTGAACATTTGAACTCATTTCTTCCATTGCTGAAGCCGTTTCCTCCAGCGAAGACGATTGTTCTTCTGTTCTGGTAGCAAGATCTTGACTCCCTTCCGCCAAAATTTGTGAAGAACTACTGATGTCTGCGGCTCGATCTCTAATTTTGGTAACTATTTCAAATAGCCGATTGGTGAACAAATCAATGGCATTGGCAATTTGGCCAATTTCATCCCTTCGCCTCAAATCAAGGGTCTTGGTAATTTCTAGTTCCTGAACCTGTGCAACCATTTGCTTCAACGGTTTTGCTAGGCTACTCCTCACATAGAAAAATGTGATCACCATCGCAACAATTGAAATCAAAATTGCGATAGCAATGATCACCATGATCAACTCGTTAGTGTACTCATTAACCTCCGCTTCTTCGATCTCTGAAATGATTGCCCAATTGACGTCAGGGATTTTTAGCGGACTAAATGCACTCAAAACCTGATTACCGAGATAGTTAGTTACCAAAGCAGTTCCTTTTTCGCCTTGGATTGCACGGATTGTTGCTTCCGATTTGGCATTCTGAATCAAAATACTACTTTGAAGACTTCTGATTCGAGTAATCTTTTCTGCAGGGATGTTTTGCTTCTGCAGATTTCCAAAAAAGCTATCCGGGTCTTCAATCAATAATCGGGAATCGTTCCGCATCGAATAGTCATTAGAGACCATGTACGTTTCACCTGACCTGCCCAAACCGACCGAATTCCAACTTCCACTATTGGTCATAGTAGTATTGATTTGGTCAATTGGAATTTGAAACACCAGAACTCCCACTGGTTCGTCACCATCAATTATTGGAGCAGACAAGAAGCTGGCTGCACTTTGGTA
>WTIF01000147.1 GCA_011522845.1 Deltaproteobacteria bacterium | reverse complement strand
CTCTCTATGGTTCTCTCTGGGGAGCTGCGATCGTAGTATCTTATCACTTTCTCTCCGGAGCCGCATTTCGAGAATCAATTTCGGGAAGTATGACCATCGGGGGTTTGATGGGCTATGGTCTTGGCCTCTATCTGGTCATCAATGGCTTCAGTTTTAACCAAAACCTGATGCCAGTGCTGCCAAAGCCAAATTTTGGGCCACCAACCGATACCCAGACTCAAGTACAGAACGAACAACCTACCGATCCCTTGGCTTTCTGGGCAGCTCCTTCAGAGGATGGCCAGTCCTGGCAGGCTGGTTTACAGTTGCGTTTTTGAAGGACTTACGCTGAGTTCCAATGACCGGATCACGTGTCCGAGCCCTACTACTGGCCCACTGGCAAGAGTCCTTGCTATTACTACTGCTGGGCCCCCTTGCCTTGTACTTTGCTCTCTCCAACTCCACCTCTGAATCACTACCACTGCTGCCCTTGCCGGAGAGTCAGGTGCTGCAGTTGGAACAGATTACTCTGCAGGATTATCAAAAAGACTTCAAACGTTGGACCTTAACGGGTCTTCGGGCTTTGATGGCTGAGGATAGTTCGGTCATGAATGTAGAGCAACCTCGATTGCGACTACATCCTAGTCCTGAAACGCTACCATTCACAGATACGCTAGTACGTGCCAACGAAGCTTTGATCGACTGGCGTCAGCAGTTGGTGGAAATTCGTGGTGAGGTTGAGGTAGAACGTGATGGCAAACTATATCTGCAGGCAGAGCGCGCTATATATGATTTGCAGACGGAAGTACTACAGATGCCGGGATCTGTGCAAATGACCTGGCAGGGTAGCGATGTCGATGGTGCAGATCTGCGCTACGAACTGCAGACCGGATTGGTCGAACTCCGCGGTGTGCATTATCAGCGTTGATTGACTTTCCAGCTTCAGTATGCGCCTTGAGGCAGGAAGATAGACTTTTTTGTAATTCTGGGATGCAGGCCAAAGAAGGTAATGAGTGATTTTTATAGTTCACAGGAACTTGAACAGCTAGCACAACGGGGAATTCGGATTCTGTTGCCGGAACAGACTGCGATCCGTCGTGATGTGGATCTTCAGCAACTAGAGTCTGGGGCTGTCCTACACCCGGGTACTCGCTTGCAGGGTCAGTCCACTCGAATACTGGCAGGAGCTGAGATTGGCCCTGGAGGCTATGTCGTCTTAGAAGACAGTGTGGTTGGTCCAGGTGCAATCGTTGGTGCTCAAGGACCGGTTTCCTTGAGGCAAAGCTGGGTTGGGCCACAAACGATCCTCGGCATGGGTGTCGCAGAAGAGGCTGTTTTTCTTGGAAGAGAACACTCTGGAGCACCTCCCACCACGGGTGTGGGATTTCGAGTTCGCAAGGGAAGCCTCTACGAAGAAGGTGCTTGTTCGGGTCAACATACTGACACCAAGATGACGTTGCTGATGCCGTGGGTGACGCTGGGGAGCAATATCAACTTCTGTGATGTGCTGCTCGCTGGGGGAACTGGTGATCCACCAGGTCAATTTAGTGAGGTTGGTAGTGGGACAATCCATTTCAACTTTACCATCCGAGGTGATAAAGCAACGGCCTCCTTACTCGGAAATGTCTGTGAAGGTGTTTTCCTGCGTTCAGAGCGTCTTTTCATTGGGGGAAATTGTAGTTTGTTGGGTCCATTGTTGGCAGAGTTTGGAGCCTTTTCAGCAGCAGGAGCGCGTCTTTCTGGACAGTTAGCTTTGGGCTTGAATCTGGGCACTGCTCATTTGTCTGGACACAAGAGCTATGATCCTCGTTGTTTCCCGAATTTACGTTGGATTGTGTCAACTCAACTGCAATTCTTTGGTGAATTGGTCGCTCTTTTTCATTGGTATGATCAAGTTCGTGTTCAGATGGCGAGAGATGCTTTTCAAGAGAGCCTCTATCGCCAAGGCCAGTACATCATTCAACGCAACCTGGAAGAACGGATTGCACAACTGCAACTATTGACAGAACTGGTAGCGGAGAATCAATCACACAGTGAGCGAGTTTTGCCAGAAACTAAGCTAAAAGATCAGCGCGCTTGGTTGCAGAACTGGACGCAAAGAAAAGAGCAATTACAAAGCTATGCTTCTACCCCAAAGTTGGCACCTGAGGGTTTGCTCCGAGCGTTGTTAGATGCTGAAGGAACCTACACGAGAAGAATTCAGCAACTATCCCCAGCATCCGCAGAGACAGGCCAACGATGGCTTGAGAGTATTGCAAAAACATTTTGTGAAGGAGGACTAGGATGAAACATCCAGCAAGCAAGTGGCTCTTGGCCACTGGTGCATTGTTTGGAGTGCTTGCAGTCCTGAGTGGTTCAATGGGATCTCACATGCTGCGTGACCAGTTAGAAGCGTTCAACGGTACTGCGAATTTTATCTTGGCCTCAAACTATCTTTTCTACCACGCAGGAGGCTTGCTCTTCACAGGCTTGCTCTTGGAGCGTTTGGAACGGCGAGGATTTTTGTACGTGGGAATCTTTTTCATAGTGGGTAGCTTCCTGTTCTGTGGAAGTCTTTTTACCTACAGCTTAACTGGTTTGCGCGGAGTAACTGCTATGGCGCCAATTGGTGGGATGAACTTGATTCTTGGATGGTTGACACTGGTGGTGACCTGCGTACGCCTGCCTTCTTCCAAAAAACGCTAAATGGAGAATGCCTATGTACCTGCACGGGCTCTCCAGCATTCATCCACAAAAGAGCTGGATGATAAATATTGCGCAGCTGCTGGTTGGATTGTTTTTTCTTCTGCATACAAGCCTATTGATGGCTCAGGAACTCCGCTGGAAGCCGTACAAGGGGAAGTCACTGGTGTTGGAAGGCTCTGTTTCATTGAAAGAAACCCTCCAACAGTTGGTCAAAGAGCATGTCGATTCGCCACCGCCACTACGAATTTATGATGAGATCCCTGAAAAGCTAACCGATGGTCGTCGTGAAGCTGTCCGGCCAGAACTACTGTTTGAACTGCTCTTGCGGGAGCAAGGCTTAACAGCGATTCGTAAGCAACGCGAATGGCTCATTCTACCAGACCGTCAAGTCTGGCGAGAACGCCCCTTCCGAAGAAAACTCCCAAGCCCCATTCCATTGTCAGAACTGCTTGTTGACTTGGCAGATTGGGGAAAAGTTCCCCTACGCTATGATGCCGAATCTCTACCGCCTACCCTCAAGATTACAGAAAATCTCCGATTTGATTCAGTAGCTCAAGCCTTTGAACAGTTGGCTTCTCGCTACGATGCTGAATGGAGTTATGATGAGGATGCACATCTGATCAATTGGCAGGCGCGTGAGCCAGAAGATCTGCTAGCGATTCCTCTTACCCTAGCTCCAGCCGATGCTGCAGCTGACTTTTTAGAGCAACTTCCTCCTAGCACTCGCACTTCAGTAACTGTCGACATCACGAGCCCTCGATTGCTGTTGCTGAAAGGCAGGCTCAGCGAACTGAGGCGCCTTGAAAAGTTGGTACAGCAATTTGACCAGACCTGGCAGGTGGAGGAGGTAGAGTCCATAGAGCCAAATGTGAGTGTCAGTATAACAGAACCTGTGGTTGTGAGAGAAGAAATTACAGACACAGAGCAGCTACCAACCACCGCAGCGATGGTACTGGAATGGCTCCCTGATGATGTTCTCCAGCAACAGCTGGAGAGTCTCCGTTCCGGGCCTGCTGTGTTGCAGGAAGTCGATGTGTTCTGGGAGATGGGCCAGCGCCCGATTTCGCTCTGGATGGAAGGGCCGGCTGAAGGAATTGCCTTGTTAAGTGCTACTCTTGAAAAACTGGAGCAGGCTGCGGCAAAACAAATGGCCGGAGAGTCCTTGATACCAAAGGTTGCAGTCCCCATGCTGATGAGACCGAAACAGGAATTCAGGCGTTTTACATTGCGCTATCTGTCTGTGGGTCCTCGGACGATCACAGCAGAAGAACAACAAATTACGTTGCCCAGCACAGAAGACCAACTACGAGAGTTTTTCCAGCAAGTTCCTGATTTTTCAGAGATTCAACCCCAACCGTTGATCTTGCCAGATCGTCAGAACAATGCCTTACTGATTCGAGGAACCGAAGCACAGCTGCAACTGGTGGAAGAACTGCTTGTGTTGTGGGATCAGCCGAGCCCTTTGATTCGTATCGAAGCGCATATTTTTGAAACCACAGAGAAGATTTCTCGAGAATTGGGGCTACGCTGGCGGGGCACTGGTGTTTCTGCTGATGGGGTACGTGCTCTGGAAGGCCCAGACTTTGGTCTGAGCTGGACAGCGGGTCCTTTTGATACCAGTCGTGGTGTCCGCATTGACGCGATGCTGCGTATGCTGCAAGAGCAGGGAGAAGGTCGGGTGCTCTCGCGTCCTGTTGTGGTCACCCTGAATGGTCTTGAAGCGGAGATGAGCAGTGGTTCATTGCTGAGTGTACGTTTGGTAAGTGATACGGATGCAAAACTACAGCAGATTCAGACCGGTGTAACGCTAAGGGTCACACCACGTTGGATTGAACCTCTAGACCCTGTTCAGGAGGGTCAGGTGCAGGTCAGCATTTATGCCGAAACAAGCACGCCGCTGCAGGACAATGCGATTGATGGCATTCCCCAGATCAACAGTCAGAAAGGCAGAAGTTCCTTGATGGTCCCCAATGGTCAACCCATTTTGATGGGCGGAATGATTCGCCAGCAAAGTTCTAATAGCACACAGGGCGTCCCTTTGTTTCAGGATTTACCATTGCTGGGTCCGCTCTTTGGACTGAGAGATGATCAACAAGTGTTTGATCATGTGCTGGTCTTTGTCATCCCTACGCTTTTAGACGATGTGGCTCCTTTGAGCCTACCCAGCTTGCCAGAATTGACACCGGAGCGAGCCAGTGAATTGCTGGAACCCTGAGATTTCTGAAGCGTACTGAGAAATTCAGAGATTGCAGCCGATGTCTTGACTGGGGTATGAATGATGGGAACTTTTCGTAACCAAGAACCTCTCTTGCACAATCATCCATGACCGAACAATCCTTCGATTCAGAAGTCTACCTGGGCCGCAAGCGTCGGGAAAGAATCTTGAGTTGGGGTTCGATGATTCTTGGGGCACTGATCTTACTGGATAGCGGGGCGCCGATTCCTTTTCCTCTGGTCGGTCTCCCCTCTATTCTCGTTGGTGGTGCCTTGTTTGGCTTTGGGTATTACCAATATGGCATCTATCGCCAGTTACCACTGCATGAGGCTGTCCAACTGGCACGTAGTCAAAGCGGAGAGTTGAGCCGAACGGATTTGTTTCTTAAGTTGCGCCTGACTGCCAAGCAAACCGATGAAATCTTGCATGAATTGGTAAGCGCAGGACTACTTGAACCGGTCAGTCCTGACCTGCCCGCCGAACAGGAGATGCGCTACCGTTTGCTCAAGTAAGATGCTTCCAAAAATTTCTCCTCCTTGGCTTTGGCGAAATCCGTTGATCCGTGCTGCCCTGGCTGCTCTTGCGTTTGTCTACGAAGCCCTGCTGCTGCTGCGTCTGTGGATGTATCGTCATGGATTGATCACAACCTTCCGTCCTCCTGTGCCAGTGATTGCGGTAGGAAACCTGACAGTGGGAGGTGCGGGCAAGACTCCAGTCATCGAAATGCTCATGCGTTCCTTGCATCAGCAGCAAAGAAGGATTGTGATTCTCAGTCGGGGTTACGGAAGGCGTTCCAAAGCGACCCTCCAACGTTTCTGTGCAGCTGATGCTCCCTGGCCTCTGAGTCCAAAATTATTAGGTGATGAACCGACATGGCTAGCTCAACGTCATCCTGAGGTGCCTGTCTATGTAGGATCTTCTCGAATTCGTAATGCGCGCTGGGCTTTGCTCCGTGATCGACCTGATCTGATTCTGTTGGATGATGCCTACCAACATCTTGCGGTAGCAAGAGATCTCAACCTATTGCTGATTGATGCAGAGCGAGGCCTTGGCAATCGCCAACTCCTTCCATTGGGTGAGTTGCGCGAGCCTGAGCATCACTGGCAACGAGCGGATGCGATCCTGCTGACCAAAGCCAACCTGGGTTTCTCTGATGCCTGGATGCATCTGCTAAGGCAGGAACTCAAGGTGGATCGGCCAATCTTTCGCTGTGACTATCTACCTGTTCGCTTACGAAGATTGGATGGTCAGGAAGTGAGAGATGTCAAAACACTGGCTAAGGAAGCGGTTTTTGCCAATTGTGGCATTGCCCAACCCGAAGGCTTCGCTCAAGTACTGCGACCTCTCTGTCAGAGCTTGGAAGAACTTTCGAGCTGGCCCGACCATCACTCCTACACTGGTGAAGACGTTCAGCGGTTGCTGTGGCTTTGGCGTAAAAGCCGTGCGCAGCGTTGGGTGACAACAGAGAAGGATGCAGTCAAACTAGCTGCCTTCGCAGAGTTGGCCGAAATCGTCTGGATTTTAGAGATGGAGGTAGTACCAGAGCCGTCTTGGCATCAGTTCTTTAGTGGCTTTTTGCAATGTCATCCGTTAAAGTGATGTTTTTATAACTCTCATCTGGAGTAGATGCTGATGGCGCTTTTACAGGTTCATGAATTCCCAGATCCAATCCTGCAGCAGCATGCCATGCCGGTTACGGTTTTTGATGATAAATTGCGCCAACTTGCTGCGGACATGTTGGAGACCATGTACGAAGAAAGAGGCATTGGCTTAGCAGCCAACCAAGTAGCAGTCCTCAAACAAATTGTCGTGGTCGATGTAATGGCAGGAGACGAAGATCACGGCCAGCGAGAGCCTCAAGTGTTGGTCAATCCAAAGATTGTAGCTGCTAGTGGAGAGACTGCAATCGAGGAAGGTTGTCTGAGCGTCCCAGAATTTCGTGCAGAAGTTCCCCGTGCTGAGAAAATCACAGTTGAATACCAAGATCTGGAGGGGCAACCGCAGACATTGGAAGCAGACGGACTGTTGGCTATCTGCCTACAACACGAGTTTGACCATCTACGTGGACGCCTGTTCATTGATTATCTCCCACCACTCAAACAACGAATGGTGAAAAAGCGGCTCGCAAAATTGGCGCGGATGCCTGCATGATTCGATGGCTTGGTCTGCTCTGCTGCAGCTTGCTCCTAGTTGGATCACTGCAGGCACGCACATTCAGTTACCAAAAGGCAACGGTGATCACCCAGAGAGGTGTGGAAATCCCTGTCGAAGTCTCCGATACTCCAGCCAAACGACAACAAGGCCTGAGCGACCGTCCACAGCTCAAACCAGGATGGGGCATGTTGTTCGTGTTTGAGCGCTCAGGGCGTCATGGTTTCTGGATGAAAGATATGAACTTCCCAATTGATATTCTCTGGCTACGCAATAGCCGTGTAGTTTATGTGGCAGAGAATGTACCCCCACCTTCTTCTGGTGAAACCCCTGTGACCATCACACCAGACAAGTCGGCCAATCTGGTTCTGGAACTGGAAGCAGGGCAAGCTCGTGCCCTCGGCCTTGCTGTTGGTAGCACCCTTGACTACCGCTGGTGAGGTGATGAGGCCTTCCCGATGAGCAAAGATTCCTTGACGGTTGTGCGCAGCAACGGTGATCGTGAACCGTTTCTGCGTGGCATCATGACACGCACCCTGACAGAGCAGGGTGTTTCCTTCGAAAAAGCCTACCTCATCACCAAGGAAGTCAAGAAGAAGCTAAACCGACGTCGACAGATCACTTCAACAGATCTGGGACTGCTGCTGGAAAAATACCTGGAGCAGAAGCATCCACGTCTTCAACGTAATCCTATCAAATCAGAGCTTCCTCAACTTTGGGTACATCGTGGTGAGAGTCGTTATCCTTTCTCAAAAGGGATGCTCAGCCAGTCGATCACTTCTGCAGGGATTTCGCCAGGCAAGGCCTACCTGATTTCTCGCCAGATTGAGCAGGATCTGATCCTGTTGGGCAAAATGGAGATCAAGTCGGAGGAACTGATCCAGTTGGTGCGGCAGCAGCTACAAGCACAGTTTAGCCCTGACATTGCTCGTACTTATGAAGTCGCCAGCCGGATCAATGATCTGCCTCATCCTGTAATTCTCTACGTCGCCGGTGCGCCGGGAACAGGAAAATCTACATTGGCCCAGGCACTTGCCAGCCGTCTTGGCATTCTCAATGTGGTGGGCACGGACAGCATCCGCGAAGTGATGCGTCTTTCCTTCAGCAAAGAGATTGTGCCAACGCTTCACGTCTCTTCCTTCGAAGC
>WTIF01000309.1 GCA_011522845.1 Deltaproteobacteria bacterium | reverse complement strand
CCCAAGCCAGATACACAGCACCCACCAAGGCTTCGCAGCATTCAGCCCGCACCGTGGCCCGGGCGGTGGTGTCTGCTGCAGTGGCTGATCCCTGCCGGATCAGCCCATCGAGTTCCAGTTCAGCAGCGAGTTCACCCAGCCAGCGGTCGCTCACCAATTGCGCGCGGAATGCTGAGCGTTCCCCAACGCTGAGCTTGGGGTTGTGCGCCTCGAGAAATTCGGCACAGGCCAGACGCAGCACAGCATCGCCAAGGAATTCCAATTCCTCATGGTTGGCCTCCAGGCCTGCACTGGTGTGGGTTAGCGCAGTTGAGAGGATCACCCAGTCTTTCTTTCCCAATTCATCAAAGGACAACTGAAGCCTGTGAAGAAGAGCTTGGAGCCCACATGCGCGGTCTTGATTCATGGACTCACGGTCTCAGCCTGGACATCAGATGCCTGAATGTTCTGGCGCTTGGTTTGAAGAATGCTTTGATACCACTGTGAAACAGAGAAAAGAGTCCAAATAATCTTTCTTTGATCGCCTTGTCCATTGAAAAAGTTATTCAAGAGCTGTTTGGCACAGTTCATATCAAGCACGCTGTCGAGACTATGGATGCTGCTAACAGCCATGTCTTTCAATGAGGTGTGAAGTAGATGGCTGACCGGAAAATTAAAACCACGTTTAGGCCGCTTGCAAATTTCAGAGGGTAGTATGTCTTTGGCAATATCCCTAAGTATTTTCTTGCTTTGTCCTAGCCCAACTCGATAATTTGAAGTGACTGAAGCGGATGCTTCTAGCATGACTGAGTTAACGAATGGCGAACGCAATTCGAGTCCATTCATCATTGATGCGCAATCCATCTTTGCATGAATACTTCCGGGTAAGTAAGTCATTAAATCAATGTATTGTGACGCGTTGATAACGTCCTTAATGCCTGAATTAATCAATAAACTTTCAGTATCGCCAAAGAGGTCGTCTTCGCGATGTGAATCAGATTGAATAAGATCAAGAAGTTGGCGTGGGTCATAGGTTGTCGACATCCAAGTCATGTGCCGTTTGACCAAGGGCATGCTTCGACCGGCCAAAAATCGATCGACTTTCATCTTTGTGTTGATGTTGCTCGTTCTGTTGGGTAATTTTCGTGAAATTCTTTCGAGTAAGAAGCCTCTAAAAAGCTGAGGCAGGGAATTCTCGTATAGTTGGAGTAATCGATGAGCTTGGTAAGTCGGGTATCCACCAAAAAGCTCATCACCTCCGTCGCCACCTAGGGCACATTTCACTTGCTGGCTAGCGACTTCGCAGAGAAGAAAGCTGGGGATATACGATGAATCGCCCAGTGGTACATCCAGGCAGGAGAAAGCTCTGCCAACAAGCTTTTCAATATCAAAGTCTTCGAAATAAATAGTTAAGTGATCTGTCCCAAAGTGGTTGGCTAGATTGGCCGCTTGATTGGATTCATCCAGATCATTTTGAGCAAAGCCAACTGAAAAAGTCTGCAAATTGTCTTGATAAATATCTTTTGCAATTGCAAGAATTAGTGATGAATCAATGCCTCCACTAAGGAATAGTCCCACAGGTACATCTGAAACCAATTCTTGACCAATTGCATCAACGAGGCTTTGGTAAATCTTGCTTTTTAGAGGCTTGTATGTTGGCTTTGATTCGTATTCGCTCCTCGCTAGGTTCCAACTCCAGAATGCTGTCTTTTTAACTTCATAATCACCAATAAGCCATTTCACAACTTCTCCAGGGCGTACAGCTCGGATGCCTTCAATTCCAGTTGTTCCAGGTGCAGGATACTCATTAAAGAGAATAAATGACAATTCATGCTGGCTTAGCTCAACAGGGACGATCCCAGAGGCTGTGATGGCATGAATACTACTGGAGTAAATGATTGTTTGATTGCCAAGTAACGCATAAAAAAGTGGCTTTTGCCCTGTTCTATCTCTAACCAATCGAACAGATTTCGATCTTGAATCATAAATAGCTGATGCGAACATTCCTGACACTATATTCATATCGTACTCAAGATTTCCTGCATCTGATAT
>WTIF01000360.1 GCA_011522845.1 Deltaproteobacteria bacterium | reverse complement strand
AAAGAAAATAATTAGTTATTTCTATTTGTGAATTTCAATTAGAATATCTGATGGTTTTTTTTAAGTTCTGCTTATAAAGAATACGGAACAATTAAATTTTAATCTACATTCTCAAGATCATAAAATGAACCTTAGCAATCTTTTATTTATTGGTTTGGGGAACTTGGGCAGTGCGCTCAGCATTAGGATTGCTGAAGCGAGCAAGCAGTTAATGATTTACGATCTCAATCTTCAAGTCAGAGATGAGATTCAAGAAAAGCATCCAAATCTATTTGCGGTTGATTTGCCTGCGGGCTTTTCAGAAGCGAATGTCATCCTGACTTGTTTGCCGAACTCTAAGGATGTGCAGAGCGTCGTTGACTTAGCCATTAAAGATCCAAAAAACTTGGAAAGCATACGATACTGGATTGATGCCACATCCGGGAGTCCCAAGCTTTCTCAGCAGATTGCGGCTCAGCTTCAGGAATATCAAATTGACTATCTGGATTGCGCCGTCTCCGGTGGGCCAGCGGGTGCGAGTTCTGGTTCTCTGACGGCGATGATTGGAGGAAATGAGGAAGCGTTTCATGCAGTGAAAGCAGTCATTCAATCTTTTGCAAAGAACCTCGTCTATCTCGGACCAGTAGGATCGGGTCACGCAGTGAAAGTAGTCAACAATACTCTGCTAGCCGCCAACATTCTCAGTGTAGCCGAGGCAATGATTACGCTGAAATCTTTTGATGTCCCTCTAGAGAAAGCCTTGTCAGCAATCAACACATCTTCTGGACGCTCGTGGGTCTCACAACAGAGATTTCCTGATCATGTACTATCAAGGACTTTTGACTACGGTTTTTCTTTTGGTTTGCATTGTAAAGATGTTGGTATTTTTGAGGGAATGATAGATGACCATAACCTAGAAGTGTCCGTATTGCGCAAAGTCTTGAAGACTATGCAGGATGCAATTGGGCATCTGAACCATGATGATGATCACCTGGAAATCATTAAAATGATTGAAGATCAATCAGGGTTGACGATCCAATGAATTTTTTGATGCAACTCCATAATTCAGATTTCTCAACGCAGCAATTAACTCAAAGTATAAATGAAAAACATTCCACGGACTTCAATTGGGGGATTATCCATTCATCAGCTGACCACAGGACTCTGGCAAGTTGCAGACATAGAGAAAGAGGGGAATTTACTTGATCTTGAAGTCGGGGCGAATGAACTGGAGCAATACTACCAAGATGGCTTTGGCACTTTTGACATGGCTGACCATTATGGCAGTGCAGAATTGATTACCGGTAGACTTTTGGCTCGCTATCAAGATGAACAGCAAAGACCAATCGCCTGTACAAAGTGGTGTCCTGTTCCCGGGCCAATGACGAAGGAAGTTGTTAGAAAAGGAGTCCAAGAACGTCTTGATCGTCTCGGGGTTCAACAGTTGGACTTACTGCAATTTCACTGGTGGACTTTCCAGCACCCTGCCTGGCTGGATGCTTTACACGAACTCGCAGAATTACGTGAAAGGGGACTCATCAAAGAGTTGGGGGTGACCAATTTCGATGCTGCACATCTTCACCTTGCGCTGGCTGATGATATCCCCATTAGAAGCAATCAAGTTAGTTTTTCATTGTTAGATAGAAGGGCAGGAGGATCACTCAAAGAAGTGTGTGAACACCATGCGGTGAAAATTCTAGCCTACGGAACACTCTGTGGGGGATTCCTGACTAATAGATGGTTGGGTCAAGGCGACCCAGAGAAGATTTCAGATTGGAGTCGGATGAAATATCGGCGCTTTATCGAATCCTCCGGAGGCTGGAATGCTTTTCAATCCATTCTTTCTGCAACTGAGAAGATTGCTTGGAAACACCAAGTTTCACTAGCGAATGTGGCGACAAAGTGGGTGCTCTCTCAAAATCATGTCGCTGCTGTAATCATTGGGGCTCGCATCGGAGAGAGTCAGCATCGCCAGAACAACATGGAACTTTTCGAATTTGAACTTGATCACGAGGATTTTCAATCTCTTGAAAAAACTTTTGAGGAAACGACTCCAGTACCAGGAGATTGTGGTGACGAATATAGAAAACCACCCTTTTTGACAGCAACGGGAGATCTCTCTCATCACCTGGAACAAGTGGAAAAAATATTCGTAAGCAATCTGAGTGAGTGTAGGGACGATGCTGTGCAGGTACTCTCAGGAAGTGAGTGGGAGGACATTGCAGGGTATTGCCGTGCCCAGCGGATTGGTGATTTGATTGTAGTTTCAGGAACTACAGCAACTGCTGGTCATAGTCGCATCGTCGCCAGAGGGGATGCCGCCGCACAAACTACGTTTATCCTCGACAAAATTGCAGCCGCCTTGGAAGCCTTAGGCGCGTCGATGAAAGATGTGGTTCGAACAAGGATCTATCTTGTGAACGTAGACGATACCTTAGCAGTTTCGAAGGCTCATGGTCGTGTTTTTGGCCATGTCAAACCAGCGAACACTCTACTTCAGGTGGGAGGCTTGGTAGGAGAATACTTAGTCGAGATTGAGGCTGATGCATTGGTTAGAAATGACAACAACCTCAACTAGATTGAAGAGTTTAGAGTTCCCTCAACAGCTTATTGCATGGTGGCCATGAACGCATCTACTTCCTCCAGCGTGATATAGCGCTCCTCCTTGGTCCCTGCTTCTGTGAAACTCCATGCGACGGCGGGGGCAGAGACATCACCATTAGCGTCGAAACGCACGTTGCCAGTGGCACCCTGATACATGACAGATCCACCGCTTTTTAGTACTTCCTTGGCCTTTTTAAATCCAGCCGTATCAGCCGTGATAGGCGTTCCATTGGGATCAGTCACTTTGCCAACTTGAGCTGCAATTTGAGACCCCGAAGCGTTGGGTCCGGCGGCTTCCATTGCGAGCAGAGCGACCATCGTGGCATCGAAGCTGTTGGCCAAGCCTGGTCCATTTGGCTCAGAATTAAATCGGGCCTTGTACATTTCCACAAATTTGGAGGCAGATTCAACTCTTGGTGAGGCGGTATCGGTACCCAGGGCGTTCTTCAAATATTTCAAACCAACACTATCTTTGAATTCATCTGATTTCATTGAGTTGGCCATGATCATGTTTTGTGATCCACCAAGTGAAAGCCATTCACGTACGACAGAAATCCCCTCCTTGGGATACAGTGCCATGTAGATGCCTTCAGGATTACCTTTGAGTGCTTCTGTCACCTCAGCGCGGTAGGAAGCTTGACCGTCATTGATGGCAATTGAATTGGTCACGTTGATTCCCAGTGATTCTAAGGCTCTGACCGTCAACTTCGAGATGTCCTGACCCCAATCATCGTTTTTGTATAGGACGACAACTGATTTATATCCCTGATCACGAGCTAGCATGGTTCCCACTGCCGCCTGTACTCCAGAGGTGGCAAAGGTTCGGAACCACAATCCCTTGGTTTTGCCCTCCTCAGCAAGTGCTGTGATCTTTGTGGAGGAGGAACAGCAGGAAATTTCCATCACTCCGGCCGGCACTGCGACTGAGGTGAGGATTGGAATTGTTACTCCACTGGAAACCGCCCCGAGCAGCACAGGTACCTTTTCCAGATCAACCAAGGCTTTGGCGGCATCAACCCCGACCTTGGGGTCTACCTGAGTGTCTCTCAGAATCATTTCTACCTGGCAGCCTGCAACTCCTCCTGCATCATTGGCTAAATCGACCGCAAATTGAGCAGTTTCTGCGATGGGACGGCCCCAGTCAACCGATGTTGGTAAGACTGCACCAATCTTGGTTGTGCAATTCTGGGCATATACGGTGCTGGAAAATCCAACCATCCCCAGCAGTAAGGCATGTCGCAAGTAACGAAAGGATTTGAAAAAGCGAACAAACATTAGTTCTCCCAATTAGAAGTAGACGCAAACTGGTCACTGAGCAAATAGGAAAGTGCGTCATCTCCCTATTGCGACACGATAAGCTTTTCTGGCAATAGTCCTTGCGGTCGCCAAAGAAGCATTCCCACAATAATCATGCCGATCATAATGTATTGCAGGGTCCCTGTGTAGAGTTGAGCTTCAACAGGAGCAAATTTTGAGAGCATCCAGCCACTTGCTGTCCATGCAGCCCAGATGAGAAATGCCCCAAGGATTCCACCTTGGTTATTTCCAGAGCCACCTACTATCAGCATTGCCCAAATTTGGAAAGTCAATGTCGGCAAGACATCTTGTGGACTTACAAATGCGTAGAAAGTCGCGTAGAGCCCACCTGCTAGTCCCATAATCATGGAACCTACCACAAACGCAGTTAAACGAATTTTGTTGGGGGCTTTTCCGAGGGATTGTGCGGCCACTTCATCTTCTCGAATTGCCCGCAAAAGCCTTCCAAAGGGGGAGCGGATCAATTTTTCTAAAAACCAATAGACCCCCATAAGTACTAAAAGGACAAAACAGAAAAAGATGATATTGAATAAGAATGGGTCAGCAATGGTAATTTGAAAAGGTCGCTCAAAGCCTCGCATCCCCTTGGCACCTCCTGATAACCACTCTGCATTCCGAATGAGATTTTCAAACGCAACAGCTACCCCAAAGGTTGCGATTGCGAGGTAGTCTCTACGCAGTCGAATGGTCAGAATTCCCACCACCCAGGCAATCAATCCCGACAGCAGAATTCCCCCAACTAGGGCAATCGGATAAAACAGTTCAAATCCTCCAATATGGTCTGCCTGCTCTGTTCCACCCAAAAGAATTAAACCATAGGCACCTGCACCAAAAAAAGCCGCGACCCCACCATTGAAAAGTCCGGTGTTGCCCCACTGAAGGTTTAGACCCAGAACTGCAATAGCGAGAATAGAAGCAACGGTTGCAAAGAAGACGAGATAAGAAATCAGGCCGATCATGCTCTGGCCTCACCAAGAATTCCGTTCGGTCGAAAGATGAGCACTCCCAAGATGATTAGAAAGGGAACCGCAGGGCTGTAGCCTGAGGGAAGAATCATCAGCGCTAGATTGGAGGCGATTCCTACCAAAAATCCTCCAAGAACAGCACCGTAAACTGATCCGATTCCCCCGGCAATCGTGGCAGCAAAGATTGGCAATACCAAGTCCCGACCGATGACAGGATTAATCTGGTTGTTCAATCCGTAAAATATTCCTGAAAGAGCTGCCAAGGAGCCTCCAATCAACCAAATCATCATCAACATTCTAGAAAGATTCACACCGGAGATTTGGGCAAGGACTGGGTTTTCTGCGACGGCTTGGAGGGCGTAGCCAAAGGTAGTTCGAGACAAGATCAGATGAAAAAGTAGCATTACCGAGAGAGCCGCAATTAGCACGAAGACCTGATCGGGTTTGACCAAGATCATCGGATCTCGGCTGATCACGATCGCAAAAGCGATGTCGTTCGAGAAAAGTTGTGATTTTAAGCCAAAGAAGAGAGAGATCAGGTTCCTGACTACCATCGCGATCCCAAAGGAAGCGAAGACCATCGATAGCTCCTCTCCTTTTTCTCGGATTCTGCGAAAGACAAGCTTGTCAATCAAGATGGCAGAGAGGCCGGTCACGATCATCGCAAACAGAATTGCGAGAATAAGACTCCAGGTAAGACTGAGAGGATCGAGAGTACTGCGGATTTGGGGGTAGAGCGCCCCGAAGATTCCATCGAAAACCAATGCTGCGTAGGCACCTACTGAGAGCAGTTCCGCATGGGAAAAATTGGCGAATCGCAGCGTGTGCATCACCAAGGTCAATCCAATAGCTCCGAGTGAGAGGATTGAGCCGACCAAGATTCCATCAAGGAGATGCTGGATCATCAGCTTGCTACTCTCTTCCTGCCCATAAAAATTTCACTGATGAGTGGATTCCCAATCATTTTTTTTGCGGTATCGTCGAGTTGATTTCTTCCCTCAGCCAGGATGTAACAATGGTCAGCGACAGCAAGGGCCTGCTTAACGTTTTGCTCTACTAATATAATCGTCACTTGTTGTTTGGTGAGGCTCTTTGTGAAAGTAAGGACCTCTTCTGCTACCTTCGGCGAAAGGCCGGCAGATGGCTCATCCATCAAAAGAATGCTTGGTTTTTTTGCCAAGGCCATTGCCAAAGCAAGCATTTGACGTTGTCCCCCTGAGAGTGTACTTGCCTTTGCTGTCAGTTTCTCTGATAGAGCAGGAAACAAATCCATCAATTCTTCGAATTGGCCAGAATGTTTCTGGGCAGCCAAGCCCAAGATAAGTTCAATATTCCTTTTGACGCTAAGGTTACGGAAGATGTTTTCCGTCTGGGGGACATAGGAGATCCCAAACTCACCTAATTGATCCGGACGAATGCCCCGCAATGATTTGCCTCCAGTTTGTATCTCTCCTGAAAAGCTTGGAACTACCCCAGCAATTGCTTTGATCAAGGTAGATTTCCCTGCTCCGTTGGGACCAATTACGAGGGTTAAATCATTTCTTTTGATTTGAATGTTTATCCCGTGAAGAATTGGGAAATCAGGGTCATAACCGGCTACTAAATCATTGACTTCCAAAACTGCATCAATCATTTATTGCGGCTCCCAAGTAGGCTTCCAGCAAAAGAGGATTGCGTTGGGCTTCTGCTGGAGTCCCTTCAAAAATAACTTTCCCCTCTGCCATAGCAATGACCGGATCACAGCGCTTCATGATGAAATCCATGTTGTGCTCAATGATCAAAAAGGACGTTCCCTGACGATTTAATTCTGTTATTTTCTCAATCAATAATTCAGTCAAAGTTGGGCTTACCCCTGCTGCAGGTTCATCTAGAAGGATCATTGAAGGGTTTACCATTAACACCCTGGCTAGTTCCAAGAGCTTCATTTGGCCACCAGAGATCTTCCCTGCCGCTTGGTTTGCAAGATGATCTAAAGTCACAAATTCAAGGACTTGCATAGCTTTATCTCGAATTTGAGCTTCTTCGCGCTTCATCTCACTGTTCTGGAAAAGAGGGCCTGTGAGACGTTCACCAATCTGATTGACCGGAGCAATCATGACATTCTCCAGTACACTCATTTTCCTGAATGGGCGGGGTAACTGAAAAGTAAAGGCCAAGCCCATTTTGAAGAGTTGATCGGTCCGAAAGTTTGTAATTTCTTGGGATTTGAGGAAAACCTGCCCTTCGGTGGGTTGAAGGATTCCTGTCAAAGTATGAAAAAGAGTGGACTTTCCAGCTCCATTTGGACCAATCAATCCAGTTATTTTTCCAGCCTGAATCTCAATGAAGAGATTTTCCAGAGCGCAAAATTCTCCAAAAGTTTTGGTCAGTTTTTTGGTGGAGAGGATAACCTCATTCATGCTGAGAAGACTCAGCAAGAATTTTGTCGTTCGGTGAGGTGTTGAGGTTGTATTTCATAATTCGGCCGTGGCGACTGGTTCGGTCTCGCTCTAAACCATAAACTGGTCCAGAAGGACCATTGGAATCATCAATTTTTGCTTGAATTCGTTGATGATCCCCGGAAGTTAAGCAGAATCTGAATACTTCCAGGGTGTCATCCAGATATTTTGCGTAGCGAGCCCCGACAATGGCGGCTCCGACCTGAGGTTGGTCTAGTATATAGCGAATAGCCACTGAAGATAGCGTCACTTGATACGAGTCCCCAATCTCTTTCAAAGTTCTTAGCAGATCCTGAAATTGATCCCATGATCCAAATTCGTCGATGATTAGACGATATTTGACAAGAGATCGGTTGCTGAATTGGAAACCAGGGTCTTCTTTGCCTAGCCAAGCCTCTGAGATGAATCCGCCAGCGAGGGTTCCGTAGCAGAGAAGAGAAACATTTTTTTCTTTTGCCCAAGGCACCATCTCAAGTTTTGGTCTCTGGTCCAGAACAGAATATTGAACCTGAGCCGAAATGATATCCATTCCAGCGTCAACAAAGGGCTGAATATCAAACCACTCCCAGTTCGTAACTCCCAAATTCTTGATTTTCCCCTTGTCCTGAAGCTTTTTTAAGACTTGTAAGGCCTCGACAGGCCTACCAAGTTTCAGATCCCACCAAAAAAATTGGACCAGATGAAGTTGATCAATTCTTAGACGCTTAAGCGACCGATCGACAATTGCTTCGATTTCATGTGGCTGAATATCATGGAGTTTTGTTAAATCAGGAACCAGCTTGGTGTGAATACAAATTTCCTCAGCCTTCGACGAACCATAATTTTGACGTACTGAAGAGATAAATTCTCCCAACATTTCTTCCACACCAACATAGATATCCGCACAATCAAAGGTTGAGATGCCTGCTTCCAGAAAGATCTCCATGTCCTGAATAGCTTTTCTGCGCTCAACATCCCCATGG
>WTIF01000149.1 GCA_011522845.1 Deltaproteobacteria bacterium | reverse complement strand
GAAATGAAACGAAGATTTTCACCAACAGTTGTTCCGTTGACGCCCATCGATCCGTCCAAGAGATTTTTTGTTCCCCAGACCGTATTTTTTGCAATTCTGTCCAATGAACTTAACAGATGTTCAATCTCTTGCTGATCTGCGGCAAGCATCTGCTTGTCATTGGTAGCTTCGTTCGCTGCGTGAACTGTTAGTTGCTTCAATCGAAGCAAAATGCTGCTGATTTCGTTCAAAGCACCTTCTGCGGTCTGAACAATAGAAACAGACAGTGATGCGTTCTCGTGTGCTTGCTGCAAACCAATGATTCGCCCTCTCATTCTTTCAGAGGCAATCAAATTTGCGGGGCTGTCTGCGCCAGAGTTGATGCTGAGTCCTGAACTTAACTTCTGCAATGAATCCTTAACACGATCCATTGTATTACCTGCATGTCGCAGTGAATTAAGTGAGGAAATATTATGCTTGATGCGCATGGCCTGACTCCAGGGTGAATGTTACGGTGAACAATCCAAAATGTTCTATGTCCCTGTTATCGACAGCTTGCCGAAGAACTTTAGTCTGAATTTCAAAAAATTTATCTGGTTTGGATGCTTTTGGGTTCTGTCTGCGATGGTCGTCGAGAATTTGATTGATTCAAACAGAAACCGAGGCGTCTTCGCACTTCTGTAATTAGAATGCTTTCTAACCCTGCGCTAAACTGGAATCCTCGACTTGAGCATGGCGTAGTAATTTCATTTTTGCTCTCAGCAGAGTGTATTTCTCATGAAAAAGTTGGTTCCACCTAGTTTTTTCTTGAACAGATTCCTTCAGCAGAAGCATCTTAAGACAGCCTTGCAATGAACCTATCCCTGAAGCTTAACTATCATCTCGGAACTACTTTTGCGCTGGGCGGAGCTGCCCTGATATGGTTTCTGGGGATTGGGGGGAGAGATCTCTATCTGCTTCCTTTGCTCTGCTGGTTACCCTTTGCAGGGTGGCGCATTTGGAAAGGCAAGGCCGTTTTTTTAATCACTTGGCCATCACAGAGATTAATTGACAGGGCTTTTTCATATGGGAAGTGGGCTCTGGGAATATTCTTTCTGCTTTTTTGTTTGCGAGCTGTTCTGCGTTATCTCAGCTTTCAATGGAATATCTGGGATTCTGGTATCTTTAGCAATGTAATATACAACATGTCTCAGGGAGAATTATGGTGGTCTCACTACGAAGTCCATCCCTGGGCTGATCATTTTACTCCCTCCATTGGAATTCTCGCTCCATTCTACTGGATTCATCCACATTTTGTATGGATCGTCCTAGCAAAAATCCTCTCATATACTTTAGTACCTTTGGGATTCTGGCAAGTTGCCAAAAATCTGAACCAACCAGTGGAAAGAGCTATTGCTCTAACGATATTGGTCAGTTCAGCCTGGTTACTCTGGTACAAACCAACAGTGTCCAGTCTATGGTACGAGTGGCAACCCTCATGTTTAGCTCCTCCAGTCATCGTCTTCTGTTTTCTGTGGCTTGAAAAAAAAGAGTGGCTAAAATTCAGCTTGGGAATGCTTTTCCTGTTGGGGCTCAAAGAGCACATGGGGATTGTGCCACTCGGATTTGGTTGTTACTTGGTTTTGCAAAGAAAAGAGCAGTTGTGGATCGGTCTTGTTCTAATTGTTATTGGACTGACTGCCTTATTCTCGATTACTTATGGCCTAATACCATTTTTTCGTGGGAATCAACCAAGCTGGTCTGTACCGGCTTTAGACTTCTGGGGGAATATTCCAGGTAAGATTACCTACAGCTGGAAGCTACTGTTTCCTTTGGTTTTCCTACCATTGCTCTATTTCAGAATTGGAATTGTAGCAGGGCCTGCGATTGGCGTGAATCTAATCGCGGATAGAGAAACAATGCGAAGTACCACATATCATTATGACGATGTGTCTGGGGTACTACTCTTAGTTGCTGTCCTTGTTATTTTGAGCACACAAGATTGGCAAAAATATTGGAAATTACTCAAAAGTAGGACACAACAGGTCCTTATATTGGCTTGGATTATTGGGACATTATTATTG
>WTIF01000218.1 GCA_011522845.1 Deltaproteobacteria bacterium | reverse complement strand
GAATCCACTCTGGGCATCTGAAAAATGCCGAAAACAAGAGCCAATCAAACCTACTTCCGAATTTTCATTAAGGAAGCCCACCTGTTCGGAAAGTCGTTTTGGATGCATGATATCGTCTGCATCCATTCTCGCAATGATTGATCCGCTAGCCAATTTTGCTGCTGTATTCAAAGCGGGTACAATACCTTGATGGGGACATGAAATGTAATGAATTCGTTTATCAGTTTTGCTCCATTTATTTAATTTCCAAGAGCTACTATCAGTCGAGCCGTCATTAACAATACAGTATTCCCAATTAGAATATTCTTGGTGAATTGTGCTTTGGATGCATTCGTCCAAGTAAGCAGCATCATTATGGACTGGCATCAAAATCGAAACAAGTGGTCCGTCAGCCAATTCAATTCACTATCAAATTTGTGTCTTTTGGAATTAAATTCTTTTGCAATTCCAATTGGCGTTGGAACTGCTCTTCAAATAAGGATTTTTTATTGTTTACAGCCCATTTTGCAAGCAATTGATCATGATCTCCGCTTGGAATTAGAAGTACACGACTTGGTTCCAAACGAACCATTACTGAATGAACGTGCTCTTTGTGCTCTCGATCTAGAGCATCGGCCACTCGTAAAATAGCCGCAAGATTTCTGACGATCGTCTTGTTTTTAGGGGATAACTTTTGAAAATCAGTATGTTTCTCAGAAGGAGCTGAACCTGCGTGATACCTGGCGATCAGGCTAATTAATTTTAACTCGGAGTTGGTCAGACCTACCAATTCAATATTCTGAATCAAATATTGAGAGTGTTTGTGATGGCTGGAAGGTCTGATGAAGCGGCCGATGTCATGAAGAATAGCAGCTACCTCCAATAAAAGTCTTTCGCGTTGAAAAAGGCCATGAAGTTCTTTGATTCCATCATAAATCTGAACTGCTAGTTGATGAACCACTTTCGCGTGTCTGAGGTTCGCCGAATATCTACGAGCATTGTAAAAAGCTGAGTGAATAATTTGTTCATACTCGCCACCCGCAGGATCTCCCAAATTCTCCTCAAGCATTTCGCTCAATATCCCCTCTCTCAAACCCACCATTGGGATAGCAATCGTTTTTGCACGACTGAATTTGAGTAGTGCGCTAAACATCAAAGAGGCGGGTATGATTACATCTGCTCTGTCTGAAGACATCCCAAACTTTTCAATTCGCTCTTCATAGGTGGAATTTTTGAGTATTTTCTTCAAGCCCTGCAGGCACCTATTGTTCAGGAAGAATGAACCTTGAGAAACTGTACCACCTTTGAGCTTACTTTTCTCAAACAGGTTGGCCATTGCATTGGCATTGCCTCCTGTGAGAATGAGTGAATCAATCTGCTGAAATTTTAACCTTGAACCTAGAGTGGAGATGAAATCGCGAATGTAAGACTTAGCCCAAGTTCGAAATTCTAATTCTCTCTCTGGCGTATAAGGGAACATCTGGAGTAATCGAACGGTTCCCATCCTGAACGATTCAGCAAACTCAATTTCTCCATTCTTAACAAGAGTGATTTCTACGCTTCCACCCCCAAGATCAGCCATCAAAAAGCTACCTGCTTGTAATGGAACAACCCTATTAACCGCTCTTTGCAGCAATTCTGCTTCCTTTCCTCCTGAGATGGCTTCGACTTTGATTCCAGAAGCTCTCTCAATTCTTAAAATCACTTCATCAGCATTGTCTGCCTCCCTCAAAGCACTTGTACCGTATGCTCTGATTTCCTCACATTTGTTCTGTGATAGTGTCCTTTCAAATATTTCTATTGATTCAACTAAATTGTTGATGGTCACTTCTTGCAAATATCCGAACTTGAAGACATCTAATCCCAGACGAAGTGGAGTTCTGACAGATTCAACCAATTCGATTCTTCTGTCAGGAGTCAAACGGGCACAGATCATTCGAATAGCGTTGGAGCCAATATCAATTGCGCCGATAATTTTCATTGAATGTAAAGAAATAGCAGAAAATATGGCGTAGTTTATTTCAAAACCTGAAAAGTTCTATTTCTTGATTTTCACAATTAAAAAT
>WTIF01000222.1:3002-8381 GCA_011522845.1 Deltaproteobacteria bacterium | reverse complement strand
TCTTTGTTCTGGCTCCAACAAGGCTCAACAGGAAACGTCAGACCCTTGGGTGGTTCCCAGAGTATCATTCCCATGTACCCAACGACTCGGCATATGCTGTAGCCTCTGAGCATTCGTTGATTCATGGGAAGATCCCCATCTGCAAGGATCGCTGAAAATGCCTCAGGTGGATTCTTCCAAAAGGGAGTCTTTGCAAGATTCTCAGCCCCATCCAACCACTGAGGCGGATCGTAGCCACCCCAATTTGGGTAAGCTACATCGATGTAGAACCATCCCAAATGTTTTACCCAGTGAATGATCGCTTCCAGACTAATCTCAGGGTGCTGAAAGTTACTGGTTTCAAGGAATTCATCAACACGTTTGATCTGTAGCTCTAGAGCATCATAGGCACTTGGTAAATTCCATGGTGCCGCATGCATTGGAGTCCCGTTGCCTGTCCTCACTTGTCTGTATCCCATGGCTTACCTCCATCTCCTTCGAGAGAGAAATAGCTTTGCAGATTCCTGAGAAAAATCTGCTGATGCTCATTCTACCTAGCACAACAGACAACAGACTCACAAATCAAGAGGATCCAAGGCAATCGAATCTAATTTGAAAGGGTATTGAACTCGTAAACTTAGCTGACTTTACTCGAATGAAAACAAGCTGTGAATTGCCTGAGGACAACTCCACCGTCTGTCCAAATTCTTCAACGCAGGAATAGCCTCACCAACAACATTATGGGGCATGGTCGGCCCGCCAGAATCAAATGCCTGAGGCCTGAAATGGATTCAGCTTTGACATTTGGAAGCCGCCAATAAATGCTGATCAGACTACTTTTTCAGCAGAAGACCTTAACCCATCACCAAGGAGTGAAGATGAGCAATATAGGATTCCCGTGTAGCGAAAGTTGGAGAAAGAGAATGTACAAGAAAATGGTGAACCCGCTGGCACATGGAGTTAGCAAGCACCACTTACTGAAAGAAGCGCCTGAGTCTAAACCCTCCGATGAAGTGAGTCGATCCTGGGAAAATGCAACCCAAAAGGCGCTGTTCGACAAAGTCGATGATTGAAATTCTGATTGAATCAAAACCGTAGTGTCTGCAGTTCCATTTGCGACACTGAACGGTATATCGTTTTTATCTCAGTGATTGAACTCATAAACGAATTCCAATAATTCACGCCTACTTCTCTCTTGAAAACCGACCTTAGATTCAATTAATTACTGGAAAAATGCTTACAACAAGTGGCTGAGAAAAAGGTATGTAACTCATGAAAAAATTAATTCACTTGTGGAGTGCTTTATTGATTGGACTTTTGGTGTCTGGCTGCTCAGGAAAGAAGGCCCCATCTTATCTTGATGACGAAAACAAAAGCGCTCTGAAAGCCAATAGAATCTCTGAGTACAGAGTCACCGGAGCGAATGAAGAGGGAGTGGAAGTGACTGAGGTATTTGGTGTCCGCTTTGGAGAAGTATTCTCAGAGAGCAAACATGGTGGGAAATTGGCTGTGGTGATTCCTGATGTGAGCGCAACCTTCAATCCTGATCCCACAATTTGGGAATGGAGGAGGACAGATCCAGAAACCCAGTCCATCACATTTCAGCCGCCGAGGCCTAACCCGCTCTTTTCTGAATACATCCTTCACTATGATAAAAGGACAGGGAGGATCATTGGCGTGGAGGGCTGGGCTACTAATGCCAGTCGGCAATGTGAATCGTTGCGGTCTCAATTGATTGAGGTTCTTGATCAGAAATACCGATTTAAGCAAGAATTCGCCAATCAATCTGATGGATCTGTAATGGGTATCACTGAGGATGAGATAGAGATCGCTATCGGGTGCGATCAACTGAGACTGTTGTACTTCGACCTCAAACCGGTGGTGCATCAAATTGAAATCGATGCCAGTACGTTATAGATGCGCAGACAGATCATCCTCAAAGGCCGCTTTATGGTTCATACATGCATTCTTGATGGCTTGTTGAATAACCAAGAATTTTGATGATCTTTATCAAGTTAATTCTGCTTGGCGTTATCATTTACGTGTCCTCTGATCAGCAAGCCAGCAGTGAGGCAGATTCAATTAATCCCATTAGCTTAAACAGAGTAAATGCCAAGGATTCTTCGAGCTTAATGAATTTGGCCGAGACCCCGACCTCTGTTCAGGAATCAAATGCACAACTGCGTTTCTAGTAACGGGATTTTGTTTGGCTCCTGATTGAATGTCCCTGAAAAGAGCCAGTATCTTATCGTTAGACCTATGGCCAGAGCGTTCATGCAAATGCCTGGGATGTCCCTAAGTGGTTGGTAGTGCAAATCCATGTGGCGTCCCAGGGCGATTATGAAAATTCCGTTCGACACCTGCCTGAATCATCTCCACAAAAGATCTCTCTTTGCTTTCATTGTCAACTAGACAAACATCCGCTCCGTTCTCAATCAAAACAACAGTCTTGGTGTTGAAGTCATTTTCACACAATTTGAGAGGTGGCCTGGCCTGATTGCTCGATTCTTTTCTGAATTTGAGTGGAAGAATCAGGCGCATCAGAGAGAATGGGAACCTTTGCTCAAGCAATAGGGAGAGTTTTGAATCGTTTATGAATCGTTATTACTATCTAGCTTCGATGGTCCTCTTCTTTGGGCTGAGTGCCAGCTGTTGGCTAGGCTATCAATTGATCGGGGCTACAGTTGATGAAAATGGCCTGCTTGTTGAGGTGTTTGCTCTGATTCCCCTAGCTTGGTTTTTCTTGCTACTCGGCTTGATTACTGGGTTTTATTTAATTTGGAAAAATAGGCGCCCGTAAGAGTGGAAAACTTGTCTTTAAACTGAAACAGTACCTCTATCAACCAAGTTCGCTTGCAGATTCGTCATACTTCACTGAAACCAAGCTCCTAGCCGCCAAATCTTAAGGGAGAAGAAAAATAATGGGAAATAATAACGGGATTTCAACGTCAGCTTTTCACCACAACAGAAAAGATTTTCAGATTACGAATAGGGAGCATGAGGTGCTTTCAAAAACGATTAAGGAAAGCACTGAAAAAGAATTGCTAGGCCAGATCTGCTATGAGTTGATCCGCGTTCGAATGAATACTGCAGCCACAGCTGAATTGCTCAAAGGCTTCCATCGATCCTTGGATAGAATTGGCTTTTTCCTCTTTCTGAACATGGTGCTCATGAGCCTCATCTGTTACTCCTTGTTCTTTCGTTAGAAAGCAATCAGAACCTGGCTCGATAGATCCTTGACCCCTGAAATGGTGTCTTGAAAGGGGAAACTTGGATAGCCCGAAAAGATGAAAAACACCTCTGTTTTGAGAGAGTATTGAAAAGTTGAGATCCAACGCCAACTATTTTGAGTGGCCTGCAGGTCCAAGCAAAGTGGCAGCATGATTGATGAGCTTTCCTTGACCTTCAATCAGGTTGGCTTTTTGGCAACTGTGGCTTTTTTTGCAGGACTAGTCCGTGGTTTCGCTGGCTTTGGGATGGCAGCATTCTTCATGTCATTGTCAGTGCTCATCCTTCCTCCCATCACGTTGATCCCTGTTTGCTGGGTAATGGACGCCGTAGCTTCAGCAATTTTGGTCCGCGGCAGCTTGAGTGAAGCCGACCGCAGTGTCGCCTTCGGCATGGTCAGTGGAGTGGTGTTCGGACTGCCCATTGGATTGACACTGACAGGATGGTTGCCCGTGGACGATTCTCGTCTTGCAGCGTTATGCCTGATAATCACCCTTGCGTTTCTTCAATTGGCCCGGTTCCAAGCCTCATTTCTCAGCAGTAAGCCTAGATTGTTCGGTTCTGGAATATTGGTAGGGTTCGCAGCGGGTATCGCCTCCGTGGGAGGCATGGTTGCAGCGCTCTGTGTGTTGAGCCAAGACCGTCCTGCACGAGTGATTCGGGCCACGTTGATCCTCAGTTTGGTTCTGATCTCGTGTCTATTGCTTCTGTGGCTTTTAGCATTCGGTATGATGGATTGGCTGGCCCTCAAAAGAGGAGTGGTGTTGTCCTTACCTGTGGCAGCAGGTGTTTTCCTTGGCAAGCTTTTGTTTCGACCAAGTGTTGAGAAATACTACAAGCCCTTTTGCCTCATTTTACTGATGGTTCTAGCGACGGCCTCGCTGCTTCATACCTCCGGCTTGTTTGTAGAGACCGATTGAACTTCTGAGGGAGAAATTCATCAGTTCCAAAGAGCAAAAGAAAAGATGATTCTGTAAAAATCTTGGTTTCTACGTTGAGTTCTGGATTCAGAAAAGTGATTGATGACAGGCCCCTAAATTCTCGAAGTAGGAGATAGTGAAATGTTAGAATCCAAAACATACTTTATTGAAAATCGTCATCAACAAATTGCCTACAAAAAATATGGCCTGCAAGGAGACGAAACCATAGTCTTCCAGCATGGTTTGGCAAGTAAAAAAGAAGACTGGGATTCTCCTGATGTCAAGGGAATGACGTACATCGAATTCTTTGTCAACAAAGGCTACCGCTGTATATCAATCGATTGCCTCTCGCATGGAGAAAGTTCCATACCTGCCGAATCAGCAAACTATGATCGTAATCTACTTGCTCTCGATATTATCTCTGTAATGGATGCCGAAGCAGTTGAACAAGCTCATCTTGTTGGTTATTCCATGGGCGGGTTGTTAGGGTGCTGCGTGGCAAAATTTTATCCACATCGACTACTGAGTTTGATGCTAGGTGGACATTGCCCGGGGGTAGGCACTGCCGAAGAAATTCAGAGACTCGATGTTGGGAAGCTTACTTTCGATAAAGCACTGGAAATCTTTGGAGACGAAGGGAAAGAAAATGAATGGCTGCTACAGTATCCAAAGGATCAATTACCTGCGATCAGAAACATCTATGATAAGATGGAGGAAGTTGAGGGTTTGGAAGCAGGTGTCGCAGATTTAAATGTTCCTGTGCTTTTGTGGGTGGGCGAGGAGGAACCATTCATTTTTGGAAAAGGGAAGATGTTAGCAGAACAACATGGTTGGGATTTCTTTTCAGTGGAAGGGGATCACATAGGAGGTTTTGTCAATACAGGTTCGGTGCTGCCTCAACTCTTAGCTTTTTTGAAGACAATGCGTAGTTGAAGTTATACTGCCATCGTCCTCCACTTTATCAGGCTATGCCATATTTGGGAGTTCATCCAAGACCCAAAGTAAACTTTGAAGAATTAGAAAGTCACCAACTCCAGGAAAGTTAGTCGTTCACTGATTTGAGCATATTCTCACCTGGACCATCGACCACCCCAGTCCTCGGCTGGATCCAGTGATCAGCACAATTTGGTTTTCAAGTGAAAACAATTGGAGGCTCAAGAAATTATCCCGTTTTAAAGATATTTTTGTCGTTGCTCCTCAAATTCTTCAGACCACTCCTTGCTCAAATTGCTTTTGGTCGTGCTATCAAGCC
>WTIF01000222.1:0-2902 GCA_011522845.1 Deltaproteobacteria bacterium | reverse complement strand
TCAAATTCTTCAGACCACTCCTTGCTCAAATTGCTTTTGGTCGTGCTATCAAGCCATGAGCCTTCCAGACCATTGAGCATAAAGCTCTTGAGGTCATCCATGCTGTATCCGAAAGCTTCAACCATCATACGCTGACATTTGATTGGATCCACCAGATGAAAAGCAGGATCGTCCGTATTGGGATGAATTTTTAATCCAGCCTGGGCCATTTGACGAATGGGATGTTCTTGAGCCCATGAATCGGGGCTTAGGGTCCGAAGGTAGTAGCTGTTTGTCGGGACCACCGTGATCAAGATTCCTTGGTCGATGCAACGTGAGACGAGGGCGGGATTGTCAAGGACAGTGTAGGCATGATCGAGCCGATCCACCCCTAAAACATCTAGCGCGGTCTCCACGTTCTTCCAGGGTGTACCAAATTCACCTGCATGTGCCGTTGTTTTTAACCCTGCCTTTTTTGCCAATGCGTAGGCTTCAGAAAATTTTTCAGGTGGATTGTGGACTTCGTTGTAATCCATTCCGATACCTGCAACGGCAGGATGACGGTGGGCGCACATCAACTCCACCATTTCGAGACCTGCGGATGCAGGGGCCTCACGATCGATACTCGGGATGAGCAAGCTGGTGATCCCAAAGTCCGTCTGAGCCTCGCTCATGCCCAAAAGAATGGCGTTCTGCAATTCGCCGTAGGAGAGATCAGTCGCTGATAGTGTGCCTGTCGGGTTCCAGAAAAACTCTGCATGTCGAACCTGCTGACGGGAGGCGTCTTCCAAGTATTCATAGGTAATTCGGCGAAGATCATCAGGGTCTTGGAGAATGTGGTTTTCCAGTTCCCGGAAAATGTGTAGGACCCCGACCGGCTTCTCACCACGGACGTAAAAAGCATTGATTTCTGCATCTGTGGTGCGGGCGCCATTCTTACGAGCGAGTTCCTTCATGGTCGCCTTGCGGATGGTACCGAGAAGATGACAATGCAATTCAATTTTGGGGATTCGCTGCAAAAATTTATAAAGAGTCGAGTTTGCTTCGCTCATTGGTTTCTTCTCTGTTCAAGGGCCTTCATACAGATTTGACGGGCAATCTTGGGGTCGATGTTGATTCCAATCGAAGCATTCGCTGGCTGCTCAAAGTTGAACTCAGTCTTGCCGTATCGAGCATCGTTCTCAGTGTGTACGGTTAGGTTGACTCGTTCAAATTGGACTAAGGATGGTTGGACAACAGCCAGCGCAGCAATCGGATCGTAGATTGCCATCTGCTCACGTCCCCGAGATAGAGCAATGTCGAGGTAGCCTCCGAGTAAATCTGCCAAAAGACGGTCCTCTAAAATCGGTATGTCTGCCGGACCGAAAGTGACTTGGCGGCAGAGTTCAAGATCAACTATCCTCAGTGGTGCATCGTGCTGAAGGATCGTCGCGAGGGCATCGGCATCGGCAAAAGCATTGTATTCAGCGTGCTCGGTATGGTTGCCTCTGGCACGACTGGCCCCCATCCAAGTTAGAGACCCAAGACGCTGCAGCTTTTTCGGAAAGCTTCGGTAGGCGAGGGCGAGGTTGGTGAGTGGGCCAATGGCGAGCACATCTTTGGGACCTTCGGAATCCAGCCAGGTTTCCAAAGCTGGGAGTGCCTCCTGGACAGGGAACGCTGGAACGTTGGGCAGGAAATGACCCCGGCTTCGCATCCCCTTGGGTCCTAAGATCCTTTCGGCAGTCTCCAGAGGACGGAGTAAAGGACCTTCCGCACCTTTGTAAATTGGCGAGGTAAAGCCGAAATGGTGGAATGCACCGAAGGCGTTGGCACAGACTTGTTCTAGTTGCGAATTGCCTGCAACGAGGGATACCCCATCAATGTCAATACCTCCCGCTTCAAGGACCAGCAAAGCCCATAAGTCATCAAATCCAAAATCGGTATCGACCCACAATCCCATCAGCCAGACACCTTGATTTGTTGACCATTTTGCTCGGGCAGGTCGAAAGCAAGGGTAGCTCCAATTGGATAGTGAGTGTTTCCGGCTGGAGTAGAAGCTGTGATACGACCTAGGTCGGAGGTGATCACGTATTCCCACACCTCACCAGCGAAAGATACACCGGCAACTGTTCCAGCAAGGGGCCCAGTACCCACCCTAACACCACTAGGACGCCAGGCTAAATACCCTGACTTAGCGTTGTATCCACTCACTCTACTCCCACCATTCGCAGTCAATTCTCCATCACGTACTTCGAAAATGTTCTCAAAGCCCATGAAATCCGCAGCAAACACAGTAGTGGGGGTATTGTAAAGTTCAGCTGGAGTGCCCATTTGTTCGATCAAGCCGTCCTTCATCAGGATAACTCGGTCTGCCAGTGCCAGTGCCTCCCCTTGGTCATGGGTGACAAAGACCATGGTGATGCCGCTGTTGCGTTGCAGGCGCTGCAATTCAGACCGCATATCCAGCCGCAAACGTGCATCCAGGTTCGATAGTGGCTCGTCCAACAGCATTACCTTGGGTTCCAGTACAAGAGATCTAGCCAAGGAAAGCCTTTGTTGCTGGCCACCGGAGAGTTCGCTCGGTTTTCGATTAGCGAATTCACCAAGTTCGACGGTCTCAAGACTTTGCCCCACACGTCGCTTGATCTCACCATTCGAGATTTTTCTGAGTCGCAGGCCAAAGGCTACATTTTCAAAGGCTGAAAGATGGGGAAACAAAGCGTAAGACTGAAACACCAACCCAACGCCACGTTTGTTGGCAGGGACTTTGGTTACGTCGGTCCCATCGATCACAATCGTCCCCGAGCGTGGAGTCAACAGCCCCGCGATGGCTCTCATCGTAGTGGTTTTGCCGCACCCAGAAGGCCCAAGAAGTGTGAGCAGTTCTCCTTTTTGGATATCCAGGTTGAGTTTCGGAACTGCAACTGTATCCCCATAAGCA
>WTIF01000410.1 GCA_011522845.1 Deltaproteobacteria bacterium | reverse complement strand
GCACTCCAACCTTTGAGAGTTGTGCCTAGAATTGGGCACAGCAGTTAAGGATTCCCTTGTTCTGCTCACGGAGTTACCCCAGAGAGAAGTCGGGAATATTCAGTGCATTGCAGATGTACAGATTTAACTTCCATGAATCTAAATGCGCAAAATCTGGGGGGATATGCGAAATCTTTTAGCGACCTTAATTCTTGTCCTTGTCTTTCTAATATTAGGCTCAAGCAGCCTGCTGGCCTGTCATCTAGGTATCTGGGCTGGTGCTTGGACCGTTGGCCACAAAGAGAATCGGGTTGGGGTCAATTCGATTCCACCAAGAAATATATTTGAAATATCGACAGAGATGACACGAGTTTCCTCAAAGCACACAACGGCAAGCTCGTATGGGACCACGGATTCTACAATCATCACGACAAATTGTGACTTCAAAAGTGCTAATATTGAGAAATTTTTCAATGACAGTTATGAGCAAATTGCGGAGGAAAGTGCCCAAGGTACAGGCTCTCATTTGGAGGCTTTGGCGTCATTAACAGGGTGCTCCGCTGATCAATATGGTACTTTCGAGCAAGTTATCCACAGAAACCATCAATACGTTTTCGCAGAAAAAGATTATGATCTATCTGTGGAAAACCTCTTCAACATGCTTAACTCTGAGAGTGAACTAGACTCCTGCCTTCAAAGTTCCTAGATCCCTTCGAATAATTCAGAATCAATTTGAATGAAGTTTTTATCTTCAACCCGGACTAATCGCCAACCTTCCCCTTACTTGCATCACAAGTGGTTCGGCCCAAAAGAATTTGGAGCTTACCAGGTGCTCATGGAAGTACTTACTGCCGAGGGCTCGAAAGTCTGCAAGGCGAAATGCTCAAAATGTCACGGTCGGACAGGACAGGGTCAGTTCAATGGACATGATGCTGCAACGAAGCTTCGAGGTGATTATTCCAACCTTGCTACAGCAGAAATCACCATTGAAGTCACTCGTGGAGGTGCCTTGATGCCAATGTTTGCTTACTTGAGTGATCAAGACATCTCAGCTGTGGCAACTTGTATTCAAAACTCATTCAGCAATCAGCTTGGTATTGCAAATGTGCATGAAATCAACAAACTCCGCTGGTAAAACTTCCAATTGATTCAGCTCGCTTCCTGATCACTTCCCCCGGATTCTAAAACAGAACTCATATTCTTTGTATTGCCAAGTCGGGCATTAGCCACCATACTTGGTGCCTCTGATTTAAGGTGAAGGCTTTCGGGTGGATCATCTGCATCAACCTTTCAAAGTCTGTAATGATAATCCGTCACTTTTTCCAGAATATGAGGTGAAAAATGAGCAGTCATCAGTCGCTGAAAATCTCTAGACGTACATTGATCAAAGGCACAGCCAGCGCTCTCGTGCTTGCACCAAGTCTTGGAATCTTGCCCTTAGCCTCGGCAAAGGACCCCATCAAGACGGCTGGCATCTACACAGTCCCCGTTGAGCAGCAGTGGGTAAGCCGAATCCACAAAGCGGCGTTAGCGGCGCAGTCACGGGGTGACATCGCGTACACGTTCACAGAAAATACTGCCAACACCGACTACCCAAGAGTGATGAGGGAATATGCGGAGCAAGGAAATACACTGATCATCGGAGAAATTTTTGGTGCAGAGGCAGAAGCAAGAGAGGTCGTGGCGGAATACCCCGACGTTGCTTTTCTAATGGGTTCATCTTTCAAGGAAGACCCCAGTCTGCCAAATCTAGCCGTCTTCGATAACTATATCCAGGATGCTTCCTACTTGTCTGGCATTATTGCTGGGGCAATGACAAAGTCTGGCAACATCGGAATGGTTGGTGGATTCCCAATCCCCGAGGTAAATCGATTGATGCATGCCTTCATGGCCGGAGCGCGAGAGATGAATCCCAACATTCGCTTTCAAGTCTCTTTTATCGGCTCATGGTTTGACCCACCAAAAGCCAAAGAGACTGCCTTTGCTATGATCGAAGGCGGTGCCGATCTTTTGTATGCAGAGCGCTTTGGTGTCTCAGATGCTGCCAAAGAGAGAGGTATTTTGGCTATCGGCAACGTGATCGACACCCAAGATCAGTACCCAAGCACCGTGGTCGCATCTGCCATTTGGCATTTTGAACCGACAATGGATGCTGCTGTTGCTGCCGTTCAAGCAGGGAATTTCAAAGCTGCTGATTACGGTATCTATTCGTTCATGAAGCATGGTGGATGTACGCTTGCGCCATATGGGACTTTTGCTGGAAAGATTCCACAGAAGGCTGTTGATATGGTGGCAAAACGTACAGCAGAGATCAAAAACGGTAGCTACACCGTCACGATCAATGACGACGAACCAAAATCTAGCTGATCCACTTTAAAGCTCTCTAAAGTGGGAGAAGTCGTTCTTCGTCTTGAGGGGATCACCAAGAATTTTGGCGCTCTCAAGGCGAATGAAAATGTCAGCCTGAATTTGGAAAAGGGGGAGGTGCTTGCGCTGCTAGGCGAGAATGGTGCAGGCAAAACCACCTTGATGAACATCCTTTTTGGTCAATACACCGCCGACTCTGGAAGAGTGGAGGTTTTCGGCAAAACTCTTCCACCAGGGATGGCCAGTGCGGCTTTGGATGCCGGAGTTGGAATGGTTCACCAGCATTTCACCCTCGCGCACAATCTCTCCGTTCTTGAGAACGTCATTCTTGGAACTAGTTCTCTCTGGTCCTGGAAGTTACGATACAAGCAGGCCCGTCAACAACTCCTCGAACTTGCCAATCGATATCACCTGAAGATCAATCCTGATGCGAAAGTCTCCGCTCTGAGCGTGGGAGAGCGACAACGGGTAGAGATCCTCAAAGCCCTGTTCCGACAAGCCAAGATCCTGATC
The DNA here is from genome assembly GCA_011522845.1 of Deltaproteobacteria bacterium. GTDB lineage: Bacteria > SAR324 > SAR324 > SAR324 > NAC60-12 > JCVI-SCAAA005. The sequence goes on along the minus strand of WTIF01000410.1, from coordinate 5,542 downwards.
CTAGATGAACCCACCGCTGTCCTGACTCCTCAAGAAACAGAGTCACTTTTCAAGACCCTAACAGAGGCTACAGAACAAGGGCTATCTATTATCTTCATCAGCCATAAACTCCATGAGGTAATGAAAATCGCCCAGAAAGTGGCCATCCTTCGTCATGGGAAACTCATAGCGACCAAAGAAACCAGAGAAACCAGTCCAAATGAACTTGCTGCTTTGATGGTTGGCAACCCGATCAGGCCTCCAGCCGTTACTGAAAGAGATTCCGGACCCGTAGTAATGGAGTTATTGAATGTATCCACGGAGAGTCAGCATCACTCAAAGGGCCTGAAGAATGTTTCTCTGAGGCTTTGCTCTGGTGAAATTGTTGGTTTGGCTGGTGTCTCTGGTAACGGTCAAACATCAATTGCAGATTTGGTTGCAGGATTGATCAGTCCCTCTGAAGGGAAACTGCATTTAGATGGAAAACCGATAGACCAGTGGTCTCCACGCCAATCGGTACTCAGTGGTATCGCCAGGATTCCTGAAGACCGACATCATGCTGGGACGGTTGCTGATTTTTCCTTGACCGAAAATTCCATCATTGAAAGATATCGTGATCAGCCATTTGCTCGTCATGGGTGGGTCAATTGGCAAGCTGCAGAAGGTTTTACCCAGGAACTCATCAGGCAATACGACGTTCGTTGTCCTAGTCCGGATACGAGAATACGACTGCTTTCAGGGGGAAACATGCAAAAGCTCATTTTGGGGCGTGTGCTCCAAAACGACCCCCGAGTGATCCTTGCACATCAACCCTCACGAGGATTGGATATTGGAGCGGTACACTATGTCCACAAGAAATTATTGGAAGCTCGTCAAAAAGGTGCGACCATTTTATTAATCTCCGAAGATTTAGATGAGATCCTCCAATTGTCAGACATCATTCATGTCGCCTCGGCAGGCAGAGTTAGCCCTCCTTTTCAACGAGGCAAAGTAACACCTACTGAGTTGGGTGGTTGGATGTCTGGGGCTGCGTTTGCCAAGCAAGAGACTCTGCATGCGCCTTGAAGCGATCCCAAATCCAAGCCTGTCCAGGAGATTCCTACCCCCGATTTTAGCACTAATCGCTACTGTCTTTGTCGCATCCTTTCTCGCGATGGTTGCTGGTGGAAATCCTTTTGCGGTCTTGGGGTTGATCATTAAAGGTGCAGTGGGTTCCAAATTTGCCCTGCTGGAAACTCTTAATCGCGCAACACCGCTGATTTTCACGGGACTCGCAGTTGCTGTGGCTTTTCGGGCAAAATTATGGAACATCGGAGCAGAAGCCCAGCTATATTCTGGTGCCATTGTGGCTGTACTAATGGGTACAGGAGCTCTCGCTTGGTCCTCCTTAGCACTCATTCCTGCAATGATCATCTGTGCCATGTCAGCTGGTGCATTGCTGCTTCTAATCCCCACTCTTCTTAAAACCAGGTTGGGTGTGGATGAAGTAGTTACTACTCTCTTGCTCAATTTTATTTTTCTGCTCCTCGTTTCTCTGCTGCTTGAAGGCCCTCTCAAAGATCCGATGGGAATGGGTTGGCCGAAGTCCGCTCGTTTGCTGGCCGAAGCCCGTCTCCCCAGAATTGTTGATGGGCTACGATTGCATTGGGGTTTTGGGATTGCGTTAATCGCGGCTTTCATCATCTGGATTGTCAATACCAAAACTACTTTTGGCTATGCGATGAGAGCCGTTGGCTACAACGCTGAGGCAGCAAGATATGCAGGAATGCCTGTGAATTTAATCATGACGCAAACAGCACTGCTGTCAGGAGGGCTCGCTGCCCTGGCTGGGTTCTCCGAAGTAGCCGGTCTCAAGGGCACCCTGACTCTTGATCTATCCCCAGGCTTTGGTTATTCCGGAATCATTGTAGCCATGCTGGCCTTGCTTCATCCCCTCGGGGTTGTCGTCGCAGCTCTATTTGTTGCAGGTGTTTTTGTAGGCGCTGACAGTATGAGCCGAGCTGCCGGAGTCCCCACCTATCTCGCAGACATCATGCTCGCCACTGCACTGCTGCTAATGGTAGTTGCTGTACTACTGACAAAGTTCCGGATCATGCGGGATTAATTCATGGAGATATTAGAAATTTTTCTGACTGCGAGTTTCTGGACTGCAGCGATCCGAATCGCTAGCCCATTAATTTTAGCAACTATGGGAGAGTTGATTTGTGAACGGGCCGGCGTTCTGAATCTCGGTATCGAGGGAATCATGGTCGCTGGAGCCTTCGTTGGTTGGTTTGGCGCTTACATTGGCATGGGTCTTTGGGGTGGGGTGCTCCTGGCCTTTGTCGTTGGAATGCTCTTAGGGTTACTCCATGCGAGCATGACCGTCAGCCTGGGGTTATCCCAGCATGTAGTCGGTCTAGGAGTTACACTATTAGCAACATCACTGACGTATTATGCCTACCGAGTGGCTTTGCCTGAGGTGACTTCTCCGCCAAAAATCGAGGCCTTCCAGCCTGTTTCGGTTGTCATTTTAGCTTACATCCCAATCCTTGGGCCTGCCCTAGCCGAGCAGACTCCCCTGACTTATTTGGCTATTGCAACAGTACTAATCACCTCGTTTGTATTATATAGGACCCCACTGGGCCTCGCTCTTAGAGCTGTAGGAGAAAACCCTTCTTCTGTTTCAGCTCAGGGGCTATCTGTACTTGGATTGCGGGTGGGTGCCGTAGTCGTTGGTTCTGGCCTAATGGCATTGGGGGGTGCCTTTTTGACTCTTTCAGCTTTTGATAGTTTCTTTTTTGGAATGGTCAATGGCCGTGGTTGGGTCTGCATTGCTCTTGTAGTATTTGGCGCTTGGAAACCTCACAAAGCCTTCTTGGGAGCAATTCTGTTTGCGGCTTTCGATGCCTTTCAGATTCGACTGCAGCAGAGCAGCATTGGTGCAGACATTCCCTATCAGATTTTCTTAATGATGCCCTATTTCTTGTCAATCGCTGCCTTGGTGGTTATGTCTCGAAAAGCAGAGGTTCCAGCAGCGTTGATGGTACCTTTCTACAAAGGAGAGCGCTAATGTTTGACATCATTGTGAAGGGAGGAACTTTGCCGGATGGTCGAGTTCTGGATATTGGCATCGAAGGGACAAGAATTTCAGCGATAGAGAAAAATCTGACTGGTCCGGCTCAAGAAGTAATCGAAGCTCAGGGGGATCTGGTTTCACCTCCCTTCGTGGATCCGCATTTTCATATGGATGCCACTTTGTCCTATGGAACTCCACGCCTGAACAAATCTGGAACATTGCTGGAAGGCATTTCTCTCTGGGGAGAATTGCTTGAGGAAGCAACCGTTGAAGAGATGGTAGATCGCGGTTTGGCATACTGTGATTGGGCGGTTTCCATGGGCTTACTGGCTATCCGAAGTCATGTAGATACCACGGCTGATCACTTGAGGACGGTTGAAGCAATGCTCGAAGTACGTGAGCAAGTGAAAGGGTATTTAGATCTACAACTCGTAGCTTTTCCGCAAGATGGTTTTTTTCGAGCACCAAATGGACGGGAAAATCTACTCCGAGCTTTGGATATGGGCCTTGATGTGGTTGGAGGGATTCCTCATTTTGAACGGACAATGGAGGACGGTCGAAGATCAGTCCAGGAGTTGTGCCGTATCGCTGCCGATCGAGGTCTGCTGGTGGACATGCACTGTGATGAGAGCGACGATCCAATGTCACGCCATGTGGAGTCACTCGCAGCAGAAACCGCTGCTCTCGGCCTTCAGGGGAGGGTAGTGGGCAGTCACCTGACTTCGATGCATTCAATGGATAATTATTATGTATCCAAGCTGCTGCCTTTGATGGCTGAAGCCGAACTTCAGGCAATTTCAAATCCACTGATCAACATCACGCTTCAGGGCCGACATGACAGTTTTCCAAAAAGACGCGGCTTAACCCGTGTGCGTGAAATGCAGGCACAGGGGATTGATGTAGGGTGGGGGCAGGATTGTGTTCGCGATCCATGGTACGCGCTCGGTACCGCAGATATGCTGGATGTGGCTTTTATGGGTATGCACGTTGCCCAGATGACCAGCCCTGAAGAAATGGCTCGCTGTTTCACGATGGTCACCGAAACAAACGCCAAGATCATGCATCTTGAAAACTATGGTCTTGAAGTGGGCAAGCAGGCTTCTTTGGTGGTTTTGGATGCCGCCGACCCGATTGATGCTCTCCGTTTGCGACCCGCACGGTTGGCTGTTATTTCAAAGGGAAAACTGGTGAGTACTCAGCCAAGGGCTGATGCAACGATTAATTTACCTGGAAGGCCCACTACGAAGAACCGACGTCACCCTATTTCCCAATCTTAGTAGAAGATCGGACTCAACGCATTTAGAACTGAGAAATCTACTCAACTTATCTGCGGTCAGCGATTGAATTGAAGCAGAACTACAATCATCAGGCAGCAAAATCTTTAACAACCATCACCTTTGACAACCATCACCTTTGACAATCTCGATTTGTGACCTCTCCATCAGGCATTACCGTATTGCAGAGTCTTGTCGTTGATTGGCCCTGAACAGTTGAGACTTCTTCATCAAGCGAAGTACCTGTCAAATCCGCACCGTTCAAATTAGACTGGTAGAAGGTGGTTCCGATAAGCTTTGCATTTTTTAAATTGGCGCCCATTAAATTAGACTCATAAATTTCTGCGCCTTTCAGATTGGCTCTGCCGAGGTCTGCATTTTCAAAATTTGCGTACCAGACTTTCGCTCCTTCCAACTCTGCGTTATTCAGAGTGACGCTGACTAATTCAACTTCGATCAGGTTCGCCCCTGTCAGATCTGCTTCCTTCAAATTGGAATAATTTAAGGATGCACCTCTGATTGAAGAATTTCTAAGGACGCTCATCCACAGAGTGGCGCCTGTTAAGTCTGCTCCCGAAAGTGTAGCATTCGTTAAATTAGCTCCAGTTAGATCTGTACCTGTCAGATCCGCCCCCGTCAAATTTGCATCCGTCAAGTCTACTCCAATCAGTTCAGCTCCACGCAAATTAGCATTTGCTAAATTAGCTTCTCTCAGGTTTGCTCCCAACAAACTCACATCATTCAAATTTCTAGAATCAAGATTTGCTTGGATCAAGTTACAGTCATTACAGATGCGGGTTGTCAGCAAAGTTTGAAGATCAAGTTCATCGTAGGCATAAATCGGCTTGGCAACCAAAATGATTGGAATCAAGCAAACAAATCTCGCAAAAAAAGGCGCTATGCTTAGTTTCACAAGAGGATCCTCACTAAGTTTACAAAAGAATTTTCTAAGTCTTTTTTGAAAAATTACTGAACGTAGGGTGATCTCTGAAAGCGAGATTCTGAAGAATGAGGGCTCGGTCTGGAGTAATTGAGATCAGAAGAGGCTAGATCAATTTTGTACTTCTGATGCGGTTCGTAAATTTTTGCAGGATTGAGATTTACCCAGAGAACAGGAAATCTGCCGAAATTTCAGTAAACAGCTTTCAAGAAGCGAATTAAGTCAATTCTCAAGATTGGTGCGAGTGAAGGGACTCGAACCCCCACGCATTGCTGCACCAGATCCTAAATC
>WTIF01000034.1 GCA_011522845.1 Deltaproteobacteria bacterium | reverse complement strand
ATTTGCAGCAGGGGAAATGCCAAGAGAAATTTATAAAATAAATATCTAATATTATTTATTAAATTTTTAAATTACCATGAAATATTTGAAGGGATAGAGCACAAGCAAGAAGCTTATGATTAAAAATTGGGCAGTTTAGAAGTGATATTGGAGAGGGCGAGTCTAATTTTCAGGCGGTTCGTTCAAGCCAACTGAGAAGGCCTTGGGCATTCAGCTCCCAATCAAGAGCGAGAAGTTGTTGCGCTTGGTTTTCGTTAAGCGGGCAACTGCGTTTTTGAGCTTCTTTCCAGAGCAGTTCCCAAAGTTCCCTTTTGATTTGCTCAAGCTTTGGTGCTTTTTCAAGTTTTGCTGCTTTCTGGCCGATTTCTACATGAGCATCAACCATGCTCAATAGGTCTTCAGCTAGGCTCTCCCTGTAATCCAGTCTGCTAAAGTGAGTCAGATAGACCGCTTTTGGCTGGAAATTAGCGATACGTTTGATCGTTGTTTTCATTTCATCTGGATCGAACTGTACTGGGGAGGTCGTCGGTAAAATGAAGACCTGATCATTGTGGTCAAATTCTCGATAGCTCAATCCAAAACTATCCCCTGTAAAGATTGAGCAAGTCAAATGATCAAGAACACAGAAATGGTGGCGAGCATGACCTGGTGTGTCCCAGAATTCCAAAATTCGCCCATCAAAATCTAGCTGGTACCCATCTTCAGCAACGATCACCCGATCTTCGGGGACTGGGAGTATTTCCCCATAAGTTTTGGACATTTCATCTGGTCCATAAACAGCCGTAGCTCCGGCAATCAGTTTGGATGGATCAATCATGTGTCTTGATCCTCGTGGATGAACAACTAACTTTGCGTTGGGCAGTTGGCTCATGAGTACACCTACCCCTCCCGCATGGTCTAAGTGCACATGTGTGACTATGACGTACTCTACATCTTCTTTGCTGAGGCTGTGCTCAGCGAGTCCTTTTAGTAAGTTAGGGATCGAAGGGGATGCACCTACATCAACGAAAGCCGCTTTGCCATTTTGTAGGATCAAATGACTGGAAACCATGCGCGGGCGCATCATTTGTGTGTCCAGAGCAATAATTCCTTCGTTTTGAAAATTTCTGTAGGTGATTTTCATTGGAGTTGCTGGTGAACTATAATTCAGAGGTTCATGAGTGGAGCAGATGGTAGCAGGATGGTTTCTTCACGACGTGGACCAGTTGAAATGATTGACACTGGAGCTGAAACTAAATTCTCCAAGCGTTCAATATATGCAATCAGTTCTTTCGGCAATTCATCTAAGTGCTGAATACCTTGGGAAGAGCAGTTCCATCCTGGCATAGTTTCATAGACTGGAGTGACCTGATCCAGTTGCTGGGTAGGAAAATTCGTTGTAGTGGTACCGTCTGCCAGTTTGTATGCGACAGCAATCCTGATTTCTTCAAATTTATCGAGTACATCTAATTTGGTGAGTGCCAAGCTGCTGATACCATTTAGTCGTACAGCCTGGCGAACCAAAACTGCGTCAAACCAGCCGCATCTCCTTGGTCTGCCAGTTGTGGCCCCAAACTCCCCTCCCTCGCTTCTAAGAAATTCTCCCGTTTCATCGTCTAATTCTGTTGGAAACGGACCACTTCCAACACGCGTTGTGTAGGCTTTCGTAATCCCCAAAACGTGACTGACTTTGGTTGGGCCAATTCCTGCTCCCGTGCAAACCCCTCCAGCCAGGGTATTTGATGAGGTAACGTAGGGGTAGGTGCCATGATCCACATCAAGAAAAGTCCCTTGAGCGCCTTCAAAAATCAGATTCTTACCTGCGTCCAATTGGTCATTAACCAACTGAGCACTGTCACAAAGATAGGGCTCTAGTTCCTGGAAATGATTTTGTAACTCCTCTAAAACATGTCCCAAATTCAGGCATCTTTGTTCGGCTCCAAAGTAGTGCCGAAGCTGAGAGTTTTTCTCTTCAATAATTTTTGAAAGTCGATCTTTCAGATGAACCGAATTTCGCAAATCTCCTAAGCGTATTCCTGATCGCGCCACCTTGTCTTCGTAAGTCGGCCCAATTCCCCTACCTGTTGTACCAATTTTTTGCGTACCTTTGCGCGATTCTCTGAGTTGGTCAAACAGCAGGTGATAAGGCATGACCAAGTGGGCATTATTGCTAATGCGAAGGTTGTCCCGGACAGATATGTTCATCTCTTGAAGCTGTTTGATTTCTTCAAGAAGCGCCGCTGGATCTATTACAACACCATTCCCCAAAATCGAGAGTTTTTCTCTCAGAATCCCTGATGGAATTAAGTGCAGGACGAAAGTTTTGTCTTCAAACATCACAGTGTGTCCTGCATTGTTTCCTCCTTGGTAACGAATGACCCCATCCGCATACTCCGTCAGGAGATCAACAATCTTTCCTTTGCCTTCATCACCCCACTGGGAACCAACGATAATTACGCAATTCATTATTTTTCTATTAAGAAATATCTAAGTTGACAGTCACGGTTTTGATAGTTCAACGGCTCGCAAAAAAGCCTGATTGATTCCCTGACGAATCCCTGGGCCTATATTCATGTCATCAAATTTTTCAATCGCAGCAGCTGTGGTTCCGCCAGGCGACGTTACTCGTTGACGAAGCGTTCCTGGAGATTCTCCACTATGCAACCATAGTTGCGCAGAACCAAAGATCGTTTGTTGGACGAGTTGACTGGCTTCTGATTCGGAAAATCCCAATTCCATAGCCGCCTTGACCATTTGCTCTCCTAAATAAAACAGGTAGGCAGGGCCACTACCTGAAATGGCGGTAGCAGCATCAATCATAGTCTCGCTCTGTACTTCGAAACACTTGCCACAAGAATCGAGTAGCCGCTTGACAAGTGCTTTCTCCGTCGAATTGACTTCTTTAGCAGCATGAAAGACTGACATGCCCTGAGCTAGCTGTGCAGGAGTGTTGGGCATAATTCTAACCACCTTGGTGTGACCGCTTAGTTGTTGAAGCGACTCCATGGAGGTCCCAGCGAGAATTGAAAGCAGGAGTTGATGCGGATGCAGATAAACACGAAGTTTGGTAAGAACCTCCCCTGAGATTTGTGGCTTGATAGCCAAAAGGATTAGATCAAAGTTTTCAGATAGATCATCAAACTGATTGGATGAAGCGCAGGAGAGTTGATTTCCAAGATGTTCACGCTTTCTTTCATCGGGTTCGATCAATAGTAGATTTCTAGGAGAGACCAGCTCTGCCTGAATGACCGCAGTTGCGATCGCACCCCCCATGTTGCCAGCTCCAATAACCGCTAATTTCATACTAGTCTCTCACTACAAATGTACTCAGCAAACCTGCAAAATTATGTGTGGCCCCACATAACAGTCCAGTGAAAAAGCCCAATATGTTTTTTGATCGGCAGTCGGACAGATAAATTGATTAGTAGCTTGAATTCGGAAGGAATGAGTGGGGAATGAACTGATAACCTAAATTAGGTTAACTCAATCCAATTGACGGCAAGCAGTTGATCATTTTCAAGATGACTGGCTGATACACAGTTTTTTTTGTGTATCTTGATCATTCTGTTTTTAGAAATATACCCAATAATGTCATCGCCGGGCACTGGTTTACAACAACCAGCTAGACTAGTAACAGCCTCCTCTAGCCCTTCGACACAAACATGAAATTTTCCAGGAATGAAATGTGTCTTGATGCTTAAAGATGTTTTCTTGTTCTTGGGCTGAATTGTTGGTGTAGCGGCAAACTCATTTGGTGCGTCAATAAACCACTGCAGTATTTCCTGTGAGCGCAGAGAGCCCTGCCCAATACAATTAAGAACGTGCTCAAAAGATTGAGATTTCCGCTGCTGACATTCATTTTCTAATCGGTTTTCTCGAACCATCCGATTCAAATTTAAACCCGCTTGCCGAAAATCTTTTTCTAAAATATTCCACGCATCACGACGGAATTCTTCTCGTTTCTGGAGGTTAACAAATTGCCTGATTTTGTTGCGAGCTTTGTGAGTTTTTACAAAATTCAACCATTCCTTGGTTGGGTGTTGGCGGGGAGAAGTCAAAATTTCAACACAGTCGCCGTTTTCCAGTTGGCTATCGATTTTACTGATGTTGTTATTGATCTTTACTCCTGCAATCTGGTTCCCAATATCAGTATGAATGTGGTAAGCAAAATCAACAGGTGAAGCACCTATGGGAAGTTCAAGGATATCGCCTTGAGGAGTCATCGGATAAACGTATTGAAGATTTTGATCAAGCTTCTTAAACGACTTATTTAGATCAGCTTTTACCGCAGAACGACGGTGGGTTTCTTTATAGAGCCAGTGCGCAGCAATCCCAAATTCAGCAACAGCATGCATTTCATGCGTGCGAATTTGGATTTCCACGTCATCTCCCTCTGATGTGGTTACGGTGGTGTGCAGGGATTGATAGCCATTGGGCTTCGGTTGTGTGATGTAGTCTTTGAAGCGATTTTCATTGTGAGACCATCGCTCGTGGATATAGCTCAGCGCAGCATAGCAATCAGCAACATCGTCTAGCAAGATTCGAAGGGCGATCAAATCTTGGATTCGTTCAAATTGATGATCAACTTTTTGAAGTTTTTCATGGATCGAATAGAAGCGCTTATAACGCCCATAGACTTGGTGATTGAGGCCTGCTTTGCGTAAGGTCTGGCGAATTTGGCGAGACATGGACTCTACCAATGCCGATCTTTCATTTCTTTTTTTCGCAACCAGCTTTTTCAATTGATAATACTGATCAGGCTCCAGTATCTGAAAAGCGTGGTCCTCCAATTCTGCTTTAATCCAGAAAATTCCAAGTCGATTAGCCAGGGGTGCATAAACGTGGAGAGATTGTTTTGCTACCAACTCACGATGGGATTCTGGTAAATCCTCAAATTGCTGGATTCGGTGCAGGCGAATCAGTAACAAGGCCATCATCAACGAGAAATTACCGCACATTCCGTAGATAAGATCCCTGGCTCGAATCAGATGTTTTTCAGAATCCATCTTGAAAGATAAACCATCAATTTGGCGGAGTCTTAAAAATATTTCGTAAGCATTCGGATGACAGAGTTGCTGAGTCATCCGGTCAGGAAAATCTTTGTAGGAGGGATAGAGGTATAGCAGCAACCCAGCCTGCAGCTCATCGCTTGTTTGACAAACTTGTGAGAGACGGTTCAACAGATTGTTCAAATGATTCAACCGATCTGATCCCAATTGTTCTGAAGTCAGGAGAAACCCCAGTTCTGACAAAGCGACAGGCTCTGCAAACGGCCGGGTCTCCCAAAAATTACTTGGGTTTATAACCTCAGAATATTTGGTTTGGATTAAGTTCGGTTCAATCATTCTTCCGAAGATGGAAACAAATCTTTAAAGAAAGCAAAAAGTTTAATGTCCACATGTGAGGTCCTCATCTCCTCCTTTTTCATTAGGTTGGAAATTTCAGCAGAATTCACCGCGTAGACATCTAAAAATTCACCTGGCTCTGTGTGTGGCTGGGGAGATTTGTTGCTGGGTAAGTTTTCATCAACATCCACGAAAACGAAACGACAAGCCTCTCCAAGCATACCAGGAGATGAATACATAGGTTCTGTAACTTTTCTAACCACACCCTGATAACCGGTCTCTTCACTCAATTCCCGAAGGGCGGCCTCTGCAGGAGTCTCGCCAGAATCGACTAACCCGGCTGGAAACTCTAGAACGTATCCCCCGGTTGGGGGCCGAAATTGACGAACAAGGATGTATTTCCCACTTGGCCGAAGCTGCGCAACGATGATCGCAGCCTCGTTACGAGACCTACGATGAACAGCCTCCCAGCTACGACGCTGACCAGCTTCGTCCTGGTAGTCGATCTCTGTGAATTCCAACCAATTAGTAAGGTGCTTCGACTTTTCGTGGAGAATTTTACTGCGGTGGAGTGGCGGCATTACCTTCCTGGCTGGTGACATCCATTGTAAGAATTTTGGAAAACAATAATATTTCTATCATCTAAGTCGAAGGGACTCCAGATTTTTCGGTAAGATTTGGAAACTTTTTAAGCAAATACAATTCAGAAAAAATTACCAGTAGTGCTTAATTCTTGATCATTCCTACTAATTTCTAGTCTCAATCCAACAATCATCCAATCAACGGCTGAAAAAATCCTGTTGATTATAGAGATCTCCGGTGTCTCGTTTGCAGTGGAGGGTTGGAGGCAGTTTTTACAGGAGTTTAAATTCTTCAGGGATGAAGCATGGGATATGACGAATTCGAAATGAAATCTAACGAAAAATTTATTGTGCAAGGGGGGAACTCGCTACAAGGAGAGATCACACCTTCCGGAAATAAAAACGAGGCTCTACCTGTATTGGCAGCAGTTCTTCTGACGGAGGAACCTGTCATTTTACACAATGTACCAGACATTGCCGACATTCGATCAATGATGGATCTGCTTGAAAGCTTGGGGGTCATTATTGAAGAAATTGGTCCTCATTCTTTGCGTTTTGAATCTCGGCAACTAACCCATTGTGACCCGGATACCGCTGCAGCACGTGAGATTCGAGGATCATTCTTGTTAGCTGGGCCGATGCTCGCCCGCTACGGTTGTATACGCCTCCCTGCACCCGGTGGTGATCGGATTGGCATGCGCCCCGTTCAAACTCATCTTCTTGCTCTAAGACAATTGGGAGCAAAGATTGAGTTGGATTCAGAGGGTCAGTATGTGATGCAAACCGATCGACTTTGTGGAACTTCAATTTATCTCGACGAAGCCAGTGTCATGGCGACAGAGAATGCGATCATGGCTGCTGTGTTGGCGTGGGGTAGAACAACAATCTACAATGCGGCATGCGAACCCCACGTTCAGGGTTTGTGCAGATGCCTGTTGAAGATGGGCGCACACATCACTGGCATTGGTAGTAATTTATTGACCATAGATGGATGTGTTCGTTTGCATGGTGCTGAATATACTATCCAGCCTGACCACACAGAGGTAGGTTCATTCATCGGTTTGGCTGCTGTCACAGGCAGTGAACTAAAGATCAGGAATGCGGGCGTTGATCAGTTGAAAATGATCAGGATGATGTTTGAAAGACTGGGGGTGGCAACAAATATTGAAGGCGATGACTTAATGATTCCAGCAGAACAGTCTTTGAGAATCAATCAGGAATCCCCAGGTATTCCCAAGATTGATGATGCCCCGTGGCCAGGATTTCCGGCAGACCTTACCAGCATCATGACTGTTGTGGCGACACAATGTAAAGGAACGGTGTTGATTTTCGAAAAGATGTTTGAAAGCCGACTCTTCTGGGTAGACAAGTTGATCTCTATGGGAGCTCAGATCCTTCTTTGTGATCCTCATCGAGCTGTCGTTTCAGGACCGTCTAAATTACAGGGTATGCCTGTCTCATCTCCAGATATTCGGGCTGGAATGGCGCTGTTGATTGCGGCACTATGTGCAAAAGGTGAGAGCATCATCCAAAACGTGCATCAAATTGATCGGGGTTACGAGAGAATTGATGAACGCTTGCGCCGACTCGGAGCAGATATTCAAAGAGTGGATTATTGAGGAAGGTAGCAGTTCATCTGCTGGAAAAAAGAGGAAGTTGATCTTCTGATCGAATGTTCATCCCAAGATGTTCATAGGCTTGCCGAGTTACCATCCTGCCACGGGGTGTTCTTTGAAGAAATCCCTGCATCAAGAGGAAAGGTTCATAGACTTCCTCAAGGGTGTCCTGTTCTTCGGAAACAGCAGCAGAGAGCGTGTTCAAACCCACAGGACCACCGTCATATTTTTCGATAATAGTGCGCAGAATGTGACAGTCCATTTGGTCCAAACCTAGTTCATCAATGCCCATTCGTGCCAAGCTCTTTTGCACCAGCGGCAGGGTGATAATCCCACCAGTTTCTAAGTCGGCAAAATCCCGACATCTTCGTAACATTCGGTTTGCTATTCTTGGAGTACCCCGAGATCTGGTGGCCAGTTCCATTGCAGCCTCCTCGACGATTTCAATCTCGAGCAAAGCTGCAGCTCTGATGACGATCAGCTTCAGCTCTTCCGGAGTGTAGTATTCAAGCCGACATTGAATGCCAAATCGATCTCTCAGGGGTGCACTCAATAATCCAGCTCGAGTGGTTGCTCCAACGAGGGTAAATCTTGGCAGATCTAATTTTACTGTCCTAGCTGCCGGGCCCTCCCCAATGAGGATGTCTAAAGTAAAATCTTCCATTGCTGAATAAAGTACTTCCTCGACAACTCGATTCATTCGATGGATTTCATCCAGAAATAGAACAGATCCGGGTTCCAAGTTAGTCAGAATTGCTGCTAGATCCCCTTGTCTTTCTACAACAGGTCCTGAGGAAGACCTTAAGGGAACTGCTAGCTCATTCGCAAAAATATTGGCCAAAGTAGTTTTGCCTAATCCTGGAGGACCGCTCAAGAGCACAT
>WTIF01000359.1:11666-28541 GCA_011522845.1 Deltaproteobacteria bacterium | reverse complement strand
GGAGAGAACACAGCAACTCTGTATATGTACCTCGCTGAATCAATGGGATTTGAACTTTGTGTACTGCGGATACCGAAGGATCTGTTGGACACTGTGTCCAACTGTCCACTGGAAAGGAAAGTTGATCATTGGCCGAGTTCATATTTGCAAAAAAAGTCCCTGAACATCTTGTTGCCCAACTTGGTTGAAAACAACGAGAACTTGACGTTATTCCCAGCCTTACTGGGGTATTTTGCAATTTTAAGATGGTGGGCTGAAATTAACTGGAGGACTTCCCTCATCGTGATGGCAGGTACAGAATTGATCTGTTAGAACAGAAATTTACATATCAGATTGAGCAAGGCACTCTCTCTAGAGAGCTAATGCAGTAATTTGGTGATAAATAGAGTACCTGAGAAATTTCAGTAGATTCATCACAAGCGGAAACTCTGTTCTTGTGATCCGTAGTCTGGCTTGAGAAGGATTGAAAAATCTTGGGTCAACACGTTAAAGCCGGCACTTAGATCCAAAAGAACGATTTCAGTAGGAAGTTGATATAGCTCCTCAAGCAACCGGCGCTGGGCGGTTACACTCAGGTCGGCCTCAAGAGGAGTCGCTACTTCCCCAGAAAAAACTGCATATTTGATGAAAGGTGGTTGCCAGCAGATTTGTCAACTAATCGCAACAGTCTTGTGAAAATTCCCCCAACCCCAGATTGTTATTTTTCAGCCCAAAAAGAGCAATGAAGGTTGATTCTACCAGAGTCTAATTCGGCAACGTTTACTTGATGGCCTGATTTTGCAAGGAAAAAAACCGAGATTTGCTTTGATTACGCTCTAACCGGCCCCGCATTTGCCAACAGCGATCAGGATGGTTAATTTCAAAATTCTTGTTCTCTGGAAAAAGTTGCTGATTGCTGCAATGATATAAAGCCGATTTCAAAGAAACCATCAATCCAACAGGTCATATGAACGAAACTCCAGCCAACCAGAAAACCCCCACAATTATTCCGATTGCAGGGGGCAAGGGTGGAGTGGGCAAAAGCTTGATTGCTGCAAACCTGGCTATTGTGCTGGCAAGACTGGGCCACAAGACAATCGTAATTGACTTAGATCTAGGCGCAGCTAATCTTCATAGCTGCCTCGGACTCAGTGGAGGCACGCCACCAGGAATGGCACGTTTCTTACGCTCAACAGACCAAGCCCCACTAGAATCGTATCTGGCTCGCACTCCGCACCGAAATCTGCATTTGCTAGCTGGAGATGAAGGAAATCCCTTCCTTACTCAATTGAACGTGGCTCAGCAGCGACGGCTAGTGCAACAGATCCGGGCACTCCCTGCAGAATATGTAATTCTGGACCTAGGAGCAGGCAGTTCGTTTAGTACTTTGGATTTCTTTCGAATTGCACACAAGGGCTTGTTGGTCACAACTCCAGAAATCACCTCACTGCAAAACTTGATGAACTTCCTGAAGAATCTGGCTTTTCGGGTGATTGAACATGCCCTGCCCCAAGATCGTTCTGTCCACCGTAAGCTACAGACTCTTTATGCATCTCCATTAGAATTGAAAAGTAACCAACCTAATTTGCTAGAAAGTTTTCTGAGTTCTATGGATCCCAAGATTGCAGAAAAAGTTTTGAGTAGCTGGCACCAATTCAGACCGCGATTGGTCTTCAACCGTGGTTTGGGACCTGATGATCTTTCAATGATTCCCGAGTTGGAAAAACACTTAAGGTACCAACTGGATTTGACTGTGGAATTTATTGGCTATATCCCGGAAGACCATGCCGTGCTCAATTCACTGAGGCAGGGTAGATCATTGATGTCTTTCGCTTCTACCAGCAATGCTGGCCAGGACATGATCCGTCTCGCCCGCAGAGTACTTCGTCTGTGGGATCAGCCCATTCCCAACAGTGCCCGACAGTTACAGCAATATACTCAGCGCCTCTACCCGGAAAGCTCATCACAATGATTTTGTATTCAACGGGTGAATCTTAACTCCACTCTACTGGTTTGAAAGCGTGATGTGGTTGTTTCGAAAACTGGGTTCAACTTGATCTGCTCTGCTGCGAGCAGCCCTTCTTTGAGCAACAGATTACGAATGTTGTAAGCCCGCTGTTGCGCCAGCTCTTCCAAGTCCCGATCCTCGATAGGAATCTCATCTAGTAGCTTCAACCGAACCTCTGTTTCACTGAGTCCCTGCGGGCTACCGTAGATTCGTTGAAACATTTGCTTCAAGTAGGTTTGCTGCTCATCTACGCTAAGAGTCATCTGTGCTGAGATCGAATCTTCGTTATTCAACCGAATTAGCTCTGCAATTTTCTCACGGCGAATTAGTCGATCCAGTTCCTGCTCTCGTAAGGCAGCGATCTCTGTTTCACGACGTAAGAGTGTCACCAATTCCATTTTCAGCTGGGGTCGTTCCTTCAACACATCTCTCAATTGATCCAGTTTTGTTTTTTCTGCAGCTGGGATCTCCAAACTTCCTGGTCGAAAACGGATGATCTGAGTGTTCTCGTCCAAATCCCCATCAAAAACAGCATCAGCAACTAGTGTGAATGGGGCGGTAACAGCCTTACTGATCAGAGTAACAAAAACGGTCAGTGTAGCGTCCCAGAGCCCGAACTCTGGATCCTCGAGGTTTCCGCTAACAGGTACAGAAAGATCGATAGTGCCTTGTGGATCGCGAAGTAATCCGACAGCTAGCTCCACTGGGAGGTCCAGCGTGTCTGGTCCAGGAGTTTCAGGGCCTAGCACGAGTCTTTGAATGAGGAGATTGTTCTCAACATCAATCTCATCTCCAGCCGTTTTGTAATCAACAGACAAATCCGCACTTCCTCGGTCAAAACGATAGCCAAGATAGCGCTCTGCATACGGATTAGCCCAGAGAAGATCAAAATCTTGTGAGTACAGTTTGCCATTGATGCCCCAGGAATCCCGATACCAATCAAGACTCAGTTTTGCTTCGAGCGGAGCAACTCCTTCCCAACGCCCTTGTAAATCCAGCTCTAAAGGAACATCTAAGCCTAAAATATTTTGAATATCACCTTTGAGGTTTTGCAGCGTGATAAGCACTGGCTTAGCATTACTTGCATCATCCCAACTCAGATTGCCGCTCTCTAGAGAGAGTTTTTGCAGGAAAACAGGCCCTGGCTCCAGATCAGATTCTTCCTCTTCCTCACTCTCAAAGAGTGTCATCCATTCCAACTCCCCATCAGTTTGTCTCCGGATTGGTAATTCAAAATCTGACAATCGCATCGATCCCAGATCTAGGATAAAAGGATCGAATTCTAGCAGTCCATTCTCGGTTTCAAGCACATCCCACCGGCCGATGAATTGACCAGTTTCCTTGACAATCAAACTCGCATCTCGAATACGAGCAAGACCATCAAAACGTAGCCACTCACCGACGAGATCAAATTTGTAGTAAAATCGTCCCTGAAGGGTGCCGAGAGCTTTTGTAGCTTTCAGGGGCACATATTCAATCCAGTAGGGTTGCCAGGTTAGTAGATCAAAATCTACTAGATCGACATCGAGACTCAGGTCCTTGTCAAAGCGAATGGAACCGGTAACAGACCCCTGTCCGGTCTCATCCAGCTTTCCCTGTAGAGTAAAATTTTCGATCCACTGCCGATCAGTATTCAGGTTTTTGACCTCCAGGGATCCGTTGCTAATCACCAATGGTGGCGTTGGAGTCAATAAATCTTGCCAACTCAAGCGATCTAGGGTTGCCTCTAGTTTGGTAAGTTCCACTTGCCATGGAGTCTCATCACTAGAATCGGTCGTTCCATCTTGTTTGGTTGCAGTTGGTAGCCATCGTTCCCAATTGAAGCGACCATCAGGCAACGAGGCGAGTTCAATCCAGCCCTTATCTACAGAAACGCTTTCGAGAAGAAGATCCTTTTTGAGCCAATCAAGATCCCATTCCAAAGCTACGACTTTGGGTAGCTTGAGCTCTGGTTGAATAGCATCTGAAGGGGTTATCTGAAACTGCTGTAGATCCAGTTTTGCCAACTTCGCCTGCTGTTTGGCCCATGACAAATCTAGCCCTAGGGCTGTCAACTGTTCCAGATCCAGACTTGGTGATGTCAAAGAATCCCCAGGAATCTTCAAATCTTGGAATTGAAGTGCTCCCAGATTGAGGCGCTGGTCCTGAACTGCTAACGACAGACCTCCACTGGCCAAGCCCCTTAAGGTCAGATCAGGAAGAGCAGAGTTGGCTGGTTTGACAGATAATTCACGGAGATTCAGAGACTCGAATTCAAACCATTGCTTCGGCCATTGGACAACTGCTCCACTCAGGGAAAGCTCTGCGAATTTGAGGTCTGGCAAGGCTTCTTGTGCTTCAACAAGTTCCAGATCCCAGAGATGAAGCTTCCCTCCGTCTATTCGTACCTGGAAAGGACTCCAATTGAGTTGCAATTGCACAGCGGTGTTCATGCGACCAGAGTTGATCTGCCAAGGCAGTTGATCACGATAGTAGGTTTCCCAAGGTAGTAATTTTAGATTCGCCTTGAGTGCACCTCTCCAAGTTTGCTCACTCCAACTTGCAATACCATCCAGTGAAAACTCTTCCTGCTCAAGTGTTGTTAATTTAAGCCTTGTTCGACTTTCTCCGGACAGTGGCCAACTGAAATCGTTCATCTCCAGCATAGGGATTCGGAGTAGTTTTTTGATTTCTCCCTTGTTCTCTCGCTGATGAATCAGGTTCAGCGCCCCACTGTCAACCCGAAGTTGATTGAGTTGAACTTGCCATGCTGTTTTCTGATCACTCTCCTTTGGATTCTTTGGAGCTGGTGAGGGAACCAGTTGATTCCAATTAGTGGTCCAGTCCTCATGAAGAGATAATAGAAATTGGGGTTGCTTCAAGGAGAGAGATCTTATCGAAATTTGTTTTGCCGGCAGATTCAGTTCACGACTGGTTAATCCCAAGCTTGCAAGCTGTAGCCATGTTTCCTGACCTCGATCCAACTGAAAATCTTCCAACTGCAGTGAGGTCTTCTTCAGTCTGGGAAGTTGGGCCGCAGGATCCCACTCAAAATCTGTTTTCAGATCTAAACTTCCTTTCATTGCAACGGGTATCACATCTTCAAGAAATGGTGTGAGTTCAGCGAGTTCAAATTCCCTCAGATTCAGTTGTCCCTGACTACGCAAAGTGCTTGGATTGAAAGACCCCGCAAACGAAAGACTAGGACCCCCTTCCCGAGCTAACTTCAAACTCAGAGGCGTTTTTCTGGATGAAACTGGCATCGTCAGTTCACCCACTGAAAATTGATCCAACTGCCATTCTTGAGGCTTTGCGGGCTGGCTCTTTTGATCGATAAAATGAAGCTTCCCCTTTGAGATACGGAGCCCTCCCAACTCCACTGATAATTGCTCAGTATCTGAACTTTCCTCAAGAGTATTTCCAGATGTTGTTTTGAAAATCTGGTCCCAGAAGAACGCCCCATTCTCGGTACGTGTTAACCAGGCTTCGAATTCACGCAATTCGACTTCCCCTAAAGCTACCTGTAGGCTTGGCAATACCTGAATCTTTGGAATTGGGACATGAAGATGGCTGATTTCCAGCAACCGTTTAGAAGCCTCGCCAGGGAGACTATTCTGAATGCTGAGCCTCTGGATTTGTAACGATCCGCTGAGGGCAAACTGTTCAAAAGGTTCAGCCTGAAATCCTAATTTGAGATCTGCGTCAACCAACCCATCCTGAAGTTGGAGTGCCCACTCTTTTGGTAGATACTGCTGAAAATCCGGCAGATACAGATTCTTCAGTTGAACGTCGAGACGAACTGTCTCTGAGGGAGCAATTGATAATTCCTGCGCAACCACACGTAGCCTGGTTTCTCCTAACTGAGCAACTAGAGTTGCTGGACCAGATGCCTGGGCTGGTTGAAGCTGAAATGACGAGATTGCTGGGAGGCGAAAATTCAGTCCAGAAATATTGTAGGTTTGATCGTGGGGCACGTCCTGAAACCGCAGTTTCCCCTGACGAACTGTGATTGTCCTAATTTCAAAAGGAAACTTTGCTTCTTCTTGAACGGAAGAAGTTCGATTTGTTTCAGGAGTTGTAAATTGCTCAATCAGGTCGGAGAAATTGAGGCGTTGTTCACCAAGATGAGAGACACGGAGGTAAGGAGAAATCAATTCAACTTCTTCAACCACCAACGCCCATTGCCAGAGGCTATTCCAACTCAGATCGATCCCAATTTCTTCAAGGGAAACGAAAGTTTCTGAAACATCAGCCTCACGGATTTCCAAACCCTGCAGGATCAACTTGAGGGAGAGCGGCTCCACTCGTACCTGCGTGAGTTGGACTGGACGCCCTATCTGCTTTTCAAGTGCTTTTGGCAACTGCTGTTGTAACCAGCCAGGTCCTCCAAAATAGAGGACAGTCAGCCCAGCCAGTCCGAGCAGATTCAGGATGAAGACCACCCAAAGAATTCTTTGCACCCAACGCAAGGTCTGTTCTCTAGTGAGTCAGTTGGCTGAAATATTGGGAAAAACCCCGAACGGCAGGAGGGATTTGCCGAGAAAAAAACTCAGAGGCGGGTGTGCTGGAAATGTTCCATGCGGTCTTGGTAGTAGCGGAGCCCCATGTGATCCACGTTACGGATGTCAGATTCAGCTCGTTCTAGGGCAGTTTTGGCGGTATCAGCTGCTTCTTGCCAGCGTCCTTGAAGAGCGTAGCTTTCTGCAAGGGTATCCAAAATATAGGCGGCTGGCTCCAATGCCACTGCACGTTCTGCAAGTGCTACACTCTCCTGCACTTTTAGGGGTTGCTCCGCAAAGTGTTGTGTCAGGAGCCAAGCCAAGTTATTGAGTGCTCTTGGGTTTTCAGGTTCCCAGGCTAACGCTTTTCGATAGAGTTCTTCAGCACGTTCAAACTCTGACTTTTCGTAGAATGTATTCGCTGCCTGAATCAACAACCCTACATCCGCTGGTGTGATTTCCGAAACGATGTTTTCCAATTGCCAAAAAATCAGGCTCTCTTTAGCGTGCTGTGAAGTACTATAAACGCTTGCGGTTAGCAAAACCCCAAAAAGTAACAGACAGCCACTTTGGATCGTTCTCACTCTTTGATCGTGCTGTGTGACTCTCTCTGGTTGCTCTTCACAGAGTTTTAGGAATTCCAATCTCTGCTGAATCCCATAGTGATGCCAATTGTCTTGATGCAGCGCAATTCGGTTCAGGTAACCAACTTTCTTCAGTGCGGTGGCAAAAGGCTCCCAACCACATCTCAAAAAGGCATTGCAATCTGCTTGACGCTCAAAATTTCTGCTCAGAAACCCGATTCCTCCCCGAAGAAATAATGCCAGAAGCCCGACCAGTAAAAATCCCTGTAACCAGTCTGGTGCTGTGACGCCCGTTGTCCATTGTGTAAACTCTACCCCAACCAGAATCAGGAAGAGCAACTCTACAAAACCAAGGAAAGCAAGTGCATAGAAAAATAGATGCCAGCGTCGGAGATGTCCTGCTTCGTGCGCCACGACTGCGCGTAATTCCTGTGAACTCAAATGGGCCAGCAGTTGCGGACTGACCAGCAGAAAGCGAGCCCAGGGAAGAATTCCAATCACTCCAGCTGTTGCCGTCTGGGTGATGTGTCCGGGCCAACAAAACACACCTTGCACAGATGTTCGGTTGGCTTTCAGTTCAGCAGCGATCTCATCTTTCACATCTGAGGGAACAGGTTGTACTCCCCAACTCAGCACCACAAACCAGGGCGCAGCTCCCAACAAAATCAACACACTCAATCCTAACTCAACCAGCACTTGGTTGCTGACTGCCTCATCTGGAATAGTCTTGTCGAGCAGTAGAGTGAGTCCTAAGTGCAAGCCTGTAATCAAAATCAAAGGAAGTTGCAGGCGTAGCGTCTGGATCGTCTTCAACCACTTTTGGCCATCTATCCTCCAAGGGTGAGCCGCAAAACTGTCAGCTATCCAGTAGACCAATACCAAGAGGAAAATGACCGTGGCTTGATCCATCCTCATGCTTTCCCAGTACGTAGCCAATTCAATAGGCAAGCGGGTGGCCCAACTCAAACCCGCCCAAAGTCCGGCAACAGCCCATCTTGGGAACGCTTGAATCCAGAGTCTGTTTGATTGAGACTGCCACTGCCCAAGCAACAGACTGCTGATCAAAAGCAGGATCAAGGTTTCGATTGGTTCGAGAGGAATTACAGCTTCGTCGGGTAGCATCGGCAATACCAGCAATGACAGCCCTAGCGAAGCAATAATCAATGGCAGGAAAGGCAGAAACATTTGTTTTCCTTCTGTGAAAATCCTATCAAATAAATTGGAAATGTAGAAAGCTTGAGCTATTTTGAGTAATTTTTCTCAACACTTGCCTAGGACGCTGAGCATGGAATATTCGGCCAATGTACATGAGATCGAGCACGAAGGGAAACGGATCGTGCTGGTCGGGACCGCCCACATCTCACGAGAGAGTGTAGAAGAAGTTAGTCGGGTCATTGAACAAGAGCAACCCGATGCGGTGTGCATTGAACTTTGTGCCGCTCGCTACGAAGCGCTCCGCTATGGAGATCGCTGGAAGGAAATGGATCTCTTCAAGGTCATTCGTCAGGGTAAAGCCATGCTATTGTTGGCAAATCTCCTGATGTCTGCATTCCAGCGACGTCTTGGTGCTCAATTAGGCGTAGAACCTGGTGCTGAAATGGTTGAAGCTGCCCGTGTTGCCGAGGATCTAGAAGCAAAAATCGTGTTAGCAGATCGAGATGTTCGAGTGACCCTTCAACGCACATGGCGGAGACTATCCTTTTGGCGAAAGTGGAAGCTCAGCGGCCAGTTGATGGGCAGCATGTTTGTCGATGACCCCATTCAGCAAGAAGACATTGAACGCATGAAGCAAAGCGATGTGCTGACAGATGCCCTCGAAACTTTAGCTTCTCAAGCTCCAGAGATGAAGGAGACCTTGATTGATGAGCGTGACCAGTATCTTGCTGAAAAAATCAGACAAACCGACAGTCCCAAGATTGTCGCAGTGGTTGGAGCCGGACACGTACCCGGAATCAAGCGTGAGCTTACAAAAGAGCATGACCTTGATGAGTTGGAACGAGTTCCCCCTCCTGGATCACTCGGGACAATCCTCAAGTGGGGAATTCCAGCATTGATTATCGGCTTGATCGTCTACGGCTTTACCATGGCAGATACCAGCGTCAGTTGGGAAATGATTGAACGCTGGTTCTGGATCAATGGCAGTCTGGCTGCTCTTGGTTCTGCCTTGGCGCTTGCCCATCCCCTGACCATCGGTTCTGCCTTCATTGCCGCCCCGTTTACTTCGCTGAATCCTGCTGTAGCTGCGGGATGGGTCGCTGGCCTAGTGGAAGTTCTCCTCCGACGACCACAGGTTCGAGATTTTGAAGGCTTGATGACAGATGTTCAGGAATTTAAAGGCTTTTGGCGTAACAAAATCACACGTGTACTACTCGTCGTCGTTTTCGCAAACCTGGGAAGCACAATTGGTACGATCACCGGTGGCTTTGCCATTGCTTCGTTACTATAACTGACTGCAATCACAGATCTTCCAAATGTTCCTTGATCCAAGCAGCTCTCTCGCGGATGGCCGCTCGCTCGTCTGAGTCCATTTTGTCCCAGGTACGATAGACCATGCCGATGCGTGGATTCCGACTCAGCTTGTCACGATGTCGGTCATGGAAGTCCCAATATAAACTGTTGAAGGGACAAGCCAACATGCCATGTCTGGATTTCGCATCGTATGGACACTGCTCGCAATAGTGTCCCATTTTCCTGAGATAGTTGGCAGAAGACACATACGGTTTCGTTGCCAGCAATCCTCCATCGGCAAATTGACTCATTCCTCGCGTATTGGGCAATTCAACCCACTCAATTGCATCGATATAAATTCCCAAATACCATTGATCGACCTCAGCTGGAGCAATCCCAGCCAACAACGCAAAATTTCCCGTCACCATCAAACGTTGAATATGATGCGCATATGCATACTCGAGAGACTGACCTATCGAATGTGACAAGCAGCGCATTCTGGTTTTCGCGTTCCAGAACCAGGATGGTAGGGGGAGTTTGTGCCCAAGGGCGTTACTGTCTGAATAAGCCGGCATCTCTGCCCAGTAGATTCCCCGGATATATTCCCGCCAGCCAAGGATTTGCCGAACAAAGCCCTCTACTTGAGCCAAGCTGATTTGATCTGGACGGTCCTCCCATTCTTGAACCACTCGATCCAGCACTTCCTTTGGATGTAGAATCTTCGCGTTTAGAGCAAATGAAAGCCTTGAGTGAAAAAGGAAAGGATCTTCCTCGGTCATTGCATCTTGATAACTTCCAAAATGAGGCAGCCCATACTTGCAGAAGTGCTCGAGCAACTTGAGACTCTGTGAACGATCAATAGGCCAGTCGAGTTGATTGTTTTGGATCGAGCCGATCGTCTTTACCCCTGCGTTCCGGACCATCTCCAAAAGTTCATCAACCTGGTTTGCCAACTTCACTCTTGGTGGAAAAGGGACTTGTCCATCGTACTTTTGCCGATTCTCGGCATCAAAATTCCACTTCCCAGCTGTTGGTTTTGAGCCCTCCATCAATAGCCCTGTTTGCTTGCGCAAGTGACGATAGAAAGACTCAAGCAAGTACTGCTTTTTGCCGGCAAAGAAATCTTTGACCTCTTCTCGCTCACAGAGGAAATGTTCTGTATCTACGGTTTTTGAGGGCACCCCTAGTTGATTGCTCAACTTCAGAAACAATTGATCCAGACGATACTCATCAGGGGCCTGATAAGCCCAGGTAGCTTTAGGGTTCTCCTCCAGAACCCACTTCAGATTTTCACCAAAGGACTGCTGGTTTCTTGGATCGTCTAGTCCAAGATACAGAATCCTATGTCCCTTTTCCGAAAGATTAGCCGCAAACGCTCGCATCGCTGCAAAAAAAGCGATCACTTTCTGAATGTGATGGGAAACATAATCGGTTTCGGAACGCACCTCCATCATCAGGTACAAAACTTCTGGGCTCACCTTTTCGAACCAACTGTGCCCCTCATTCAACTGATCTCCCAGAATGAGTCGGACCTCCTTAATTACCATTCAGTAGTACCTCCAATATATTTCTAGTAATTTTTTGAGCGTCTTTTGCAATTTTAGTTGCAATTAAAAAAATTAGACGTTAAATTAAGATCGTTTTTTATAAACCTTACTTTAAAAAATTCTCAATCATGGAGAAATCATGTTTACAGAATTCAACAACGTCGCAAAAGAAGTTTACAACAACATGTACGATCACGGCATGAAGAGTGTTGCGCTGATGGAAGATTCCCAGAAGCAATTCATTGCACTGAGCTACAAAGCTGTTGCTGGTGTTGAAGGCTGGAGTTCTTTCGTACAGCCAATGCAAGAAGCTCAGACACAAATGCTGGACATGAGCTACTCCGCAATGCGCACCGCTTCTTCTCAAATGAAAGCGATGACTGACGAAGCCGTCAGTAACTTCGAGAGTACTGTGGTTTCCGCGATGCCAAAAGCCAACTGATTGCTGCACTCCGACTGACGTTCTCGCAAAAAGCGTAGTAGACTCCCTTGGGAATCTGCTGCGCTTTTTTGTTTTTACCTCCCTCGCTTGCATCCTCACCCTAGCCTAGCTACATTCTTTCAGCTACAACAGTGTTTTCCTGAACTCGAAGCGTCTGCTGGACTGAATCCATGAAATTACCAGCTGAACTTACCAAACTAGCCAACGCTATTCATCAACAAGGCGGACAACCGATCCTTGTTGGCGGGAGCGTCAGGGACTATTTGCTGGGACAAATAATTCCTAAAGATTTGGATTTGGAGGTCTATCATCTCGAAGCGAATGAACTTGAGATGGTGTTGTCCCAATTTGGTAAGGTGCTTCGAGTTGGTAAAAGCTTTGGAGTGCTGAAGCTCATCACCGAGAATGCAGAGTATGACGTCAGCCTTCCTCGACGTGAAAGCAAGACTGGTAAGGGACACAAGGGGTTTTTGGTCAATGCTGATCCCCAAATGACTTTTGAAGAGGCTTCAGCTCGCCGAGATTTTACCATAAACAGCATCGGCTTCGACCCAATTCATCAGCTATGGTTGGATCCACATCACGGTCAGGAAGATTTAAGGAAGGGAGTTCTACGCCATGTTGGACCAGCATTCGCTGAAGACCCGTTGCGGGTCTTGCGAGGAGCCCAGTTCGCAGCTCGTCTGAATTTTCAGTTGGCTCCAGAAACTATTGAATTGTGCCAGACTCTGGATTTGAATGAATTGTCCCGTGAGAGATTGCTGGGTGAGTTCAAGAAACTGCTACTACGTGCTGAACGACCGTCCATTGGGTTGGAAATCCTTCGGCAGACCAAAACCTTGCGTTTCTTTCCAGAGTTAGAAGCCCTGATCGATGTACCTCAAGATCCCACTTGGCATCCTGAAGGATGTGTCTGGACCCACACGCTGATGGTAGTGGATGAGGCTGCCAAATTGCGCATTGGTGAGGAAAAAGCTGACCTCGTTTTGATGTTTGGTGCCCTCTGTCATGACTTCGGTAAACCTGAGACGACGATCTGGAAAGACGGGCACTGGCGCAGTCCTGCACATGATGTTCTGGGAATGCAGCCCACCGAAAAATTTTTGAGGAGGTTGACAGATGAAGTCTCTCTCATTGAAAAAGTGACAGTTCTAGTTCGAGAACATCTCCGTCCAGCCATGCTCTACAACGACCGTGAAAAGGTCACACCTGGTGCAATTCGAAGACTGGCTCTAAGAGTTTCGATTCCAGAACTACTACTGGTGGCGGAAGCGGATCATTTTGGCAGGACTACCGACGATGCGTTACGTCGTGAATTTCCAGCCAAGCAATGGCTCCTTGATCAGGCATCCAAACTTGATGTTCGTGATGAAAAGCCCAAACCTTTTTTAAAGGGTCGGCATCTCCTTCAGCTAGGGATGCGACCGGGTCCCCAAATGGGGAAGGTACTTGAAGAAGCCTTTGCGCTTCAGTTGGATGGAGCCATCATTAGCTTCGAAGAAGCCAAAGCTTGGGCCAGTCAACGCCTGAGTTCCTGAGTGGGCAACTGCAACCGTTTGATTTGCGGTAGGTGCTGCTTACGACACTGCCAGAGCCAAATTAGACAGCGAACAGCAATACCTGCAGCTATTGGATAAGCATACCAGGGCGGATCACTGAGATAGGCCTGCCAGGTCCACCAGCCGGTTCCAATCAAAATGAGCACAGGGAAGCAGATAGACCAATGCATCACTAGCCATCCAGAGTTTTCAAGGAGAGTTCATGGGCAAGGAGAACACCACTCTCCCCTTCACCCGTTGGAGAGAGAAAGTAAAAGAATCTGAACGCAACTACAATCGCCAAAAAAATCGCCGAGACCTAAAAGTAGAACTTGATGAACTGAACTCTGAAACAGACACCCCAAGTGAAAATTCTCCTACCAGGAGTCCAGATGCCTCTTTATGAATATGCTTGTGCAGACTGTGGAGAGGAATGTGAGGTACTGCAAAAAATCCATGAGCCAAATCCGCAGATTTGCCCAAATTGTGGAAAGCCAGCACTTCAACGGGTAGTTTCCAACTTTGGCACCAAGCTACCAGGGCTTGAAAGTCGTCTGGAACTCCGTAAGCGCTTGCCCAAGTCTCAGCCACAGACCAACAGAACCACAGTCACTCATTCTCATGGACCAGCCTGTGGACACAGTTCTGGTTTTTCACAACGCTTGAAGCAATACGAAAAACGGATGTAAGCTCCGTTCTTTCAGTAAATCAATCCCAGAAGCTATCCAGCCAGCATCCATAGACCCTCAAGAACGGCTGCCTCCATTCTATGCTTTGCCCATAAACTGAGGCGAAGGACGTTTCTTACCAGAAAATTCAGGTCGAAAAAATTTCATAAATTGAAAGCCTTTGCCAAAGCGTATTTAGGGAAAATTTGATTCAAATCCAATGATTTTTACGCTTATTTTATTTAGGTGATTATGCCTTTAGCTAGCGTCAGATCCCAGCTCAACAAACCATCTTTTCTTTCAAATCCTAGGGAAAATCGATGAAATTGTTCTTAGTGCGGCATGGAGAGGTTTTCAACCCGAAGCAAATCATCTATGGCAAAATCCCCGGTTACTTTCTCAGTGATAAAGGCTGCCAGGACATCAAAAATACAGCTGAAAAGTTGGGTGAGAATGGGCCCTTTGAGTTAATTTATGCTTCACCAATGGACCGGACTCGCCAGAGTGCTGAAATCATCTCCTCCATTGTCGGGTCAACTATCGAAGTGGAACCAAGAATCACAGAGACAGATGTGGGAAGTTTTCAGGGCGAGCCTTTCACCAAACTACCCACAGATTATTTTAGTGATGCCTCTGAGGAATATGGCATTGAGTCGCCAAGGGTGGTACTGAACCGGATGATGAACTGGTTTGAAGAGGTCCGAAGGAAACATGCCTGGAGGAACCTCATAGCGGTTTCACATCGAGATCCGATTGGTGCTCTGGTAAATGAATTGAACAAGACAGCAACCAAAAAAGTTGAGAATTGCTTCCCAGATACCGCTCAAGCTTTCCAAATCGAATCATTTGAGGATCAACTGAACATCCAACCTTTGTGATAGTCCTGGAGGCTATTGACAAAGTTGAGACTGAATCAAACGAATGAGGGAGGGGAATCAGGGCAGCTTTAGATATTTGTGGAGTTGCACAGAAATTTTCCAATCTGGTCTTTGTTGAAGAATTTGTAGGATTAATGGGGTAGTTTCTAGTTTATTGGACCATTCGGGTTGTAGAAAAACAGGGATCTCACTAGCAGATGCCTGATCAAGTAAGTCTTCGTAGAAATTAAGATCCGAAGGCTCACTGATCACCACCTTAATCTCCCTAGAATGTGTCCAGAAAGTTGGACTCGGTTGACCTTTGAGATAATCTGTAGCGTGTAATTTTGGGCTGAAAGTTACCCAAACCTTGGGAAACTTCTCAAAAGGGAAGGCCTTAGCCCCACTCGTTTCAACCGCCACTTCGAAGTTGTCTCCCAACAATCTCTCAAGCAATTCCTCAAAATCTTGATGGAAGAGTGGTTCCCCGCCACTGATGACGACATAGCGACTTTGCAATTGTTCTCGCAGGGATTCATAGTCTATTGACAATCGGGGGAGTTTGTTCAAATTCTCACGGTCTCCTGGCGCATAGCCTGTATCACAAAACCAGCAACCAACGGGACAACCGAAGAGTCGAATAAATGAACAACATCTTCCTGCATGGAATCCCTCCCCCTGGATCGTCAGAGGAATGATTTCCTGAATGTTTTTAATGACTGTCAAAGATGGGCGTTGAAAAAGTAATCGAATGAAGTTTCTGGGTTGATTTGATGATCCATCTTATATCAAGGTGGGTGAGTTGACCAAGCATTGAAATTTTCAGTAATTTTTAATGCTTCCTCAACGGATCAAAGAAATTCGCAAAGAATTTAAAGAAATTAATCAATGGACTCTCTTTATTTTTTTAAATTGAATTGATCGGCCAAGAAAACAAGATTGAGCCAATAACAAATCTAGAGACAACTCCAATAAACATGAATAGAGACAAACTATTTGGCTTTATCGGCTTGGGAAACATGGGCCAACCGATGGCGCAACACATTGCTCGTAAAGGCTACCGCCTACTGGTTCATGATATCGCTGGAACCAGTGAAAGAGCGCCTGAGAACAGCTTGATTGCTGCATCCAATGCAGAGGTGGTGGAGCGGGCCCAAGTCATAGCTTTATCGCTACCTACCGTGGAAGTCAACCAACTCGTAGTTCAGGAAATTGCAGAGTCGCAGCCCGATGAGTGTGTGATCGTGGATACCTGCACCATTGGTCCCACCGCTGCTGCCAAGAATGCTCAAGTGCTGGCCAAAGCAGGTCTTGGCTATGTGGACAGCCCCGTTTCGGGTCTACGGTTTAGAGCTTTGGAAGGAACGCTCACAAGTATGGTCTCCGGTCCTTTGAACCATATTGATCAGGCTCGTCCATTGGTCGAGTGCTATTCAGCAAATGTCTTTGTCGTGGGAGAGGAAGCTGGACAAGGGCAGCAGATGAAGATGATCAACAATGCGCTTTGCATTTCCTCCTACGTAACAGCCAGCGAGGCCCTAGCCTACGGAGAATCCGGTGGATTACAACTGGAAACCATGCTGGCAGTGATCAACGCAAGTTCAGGGCAGAGTTTTGCGACAAGCCAGACCTTCCCGAAGTTTGTCGCTTCCGGAAAGTTCAACTCTGGCTGTGAGGCACACATCATTGAAAAAGACCTGAGGTTGTTCGTTGAGGATGCCTTGCGACAGGGAACGGACAACACGGTGATTGCCAAGGCTTTGGAACGGGTTGCCAACTTTGTTGCAGAAGACCGAACTCAGGATCAGTTCCGCATTTATCCCTTCATCAAATCATCCAAACCAGACAGATGATCTCAGATCAGGGCTTCTTGAGCCACAAGCTCTGCAATCACTTCGTGTGATTGAGGAGGTTCATCTTGTTGAGCGAAGAGCGCTGCGGCAACACCAGCAGCTTGTCCCGTGGCGAAGGATGTTCCCATTACCCGGATGGAACCATATGCGGCCGCATCCGCCCCAATGGTGCGGCCAGCCAGCCAAAGATTGGGAGTCTTCGTCGAGAGGGACTCAATGGGAATCAATCCATATCCTTCCCCACCGATTGGATGATAAGATGGTTTGCCTGGTTTTGAGTGATCTTCCATCGGCCAGGCAGCGCGGGCGATTCCTGAGTCAAATTTTCTGCCAACCGCTAAATCTTCTCGTTTGAGCACGTATTGAGCCTTCGGACGCCAAGCTTCCCGAATGCCGATTTGTGGTCCGGTATTCACGATGTGGCAGTTCTCAAACCCAGCTACTTCAGCTCTCAGAACTTCCACGCAGTCATG
>WTIF01000359.1:4866-11566 GCA_011522845.1 Deltaproteobacteria bacterium | reverse complement strand
TGTGGCAGTTCTCAAACCCAGCTACTTCAGCTCTCAGAACTTCCACGCAGTCATGCGCGATTCGGCGTCCCAGCCACTCTGCCTTTGTGACCAACTCTTCCTGAACATCATCCAGTCCAAGATCGACGATCATCCAGAGCCAGTCATTAGAATTGGGAACCCTCATGAAGACTCCACCGTCCTGACGGGGAATAGGATGGGCAGCTTGCCGATTGAAGACTTCAACAGCCATTTTGATAGCCTCTCGATCAATCTTCAGATCCTTAGCAAGACCTCCTAATCGAATGGGAAGCGACATGGATTGGAGAGACTGTTCCTGATGATGAACACTGCGAGGGAGACCCGTAAATTTGGAAAGTTGGCCATTACCAGTGGCGTCGACAAAGGCCTTTCCAGAGAGTGATCTTTGCTGAAAAAGACCTACCAGGTCAATCGCCTCAAGGTGACTACCTCGCTTTTTCACAGCAACCAGCGTGCTGTGTAGGAAGAGGTTTACTTGATGGGAAAGGACCAGTCGATCGAGAACGTATTTCAGCTTCTCAGGATCCAGTAAGATGATGCGGTTCCCAGTTAGCTCGGAGCGGTGTGGTTTTATATCTTCTCCCAGCTTTGCCAGTTCCAACAGCACTTGGTAACCAACACCCCCGATTGCACGATCTCCTCGTGCGTCGCATTGATAGAAACCACAGTAAGACAAGACCTGTGAATTGGTCGCGGCTCCACCCAAGAAGCCATAGCGTTCCAGCAAAGCCACCCGAGCCCCTGATTGGGCTGCTCCAACAGCGGCACCTACCCCTGCAGCACCTCCTCCACAAACGATGACGTCAAAGGATTCCATTGAGATCTTTCCAGGGAGGATTGGTGGAACAAGTCATTTGAAAAGAGAGTGACGTTTCCAGGGAAGCGCCAGGTACTGCAGCAGTTTCAGAATGAGGGTCGTCAGGATGCCGATCAACATGACTGTGATCAAACCCGCATACATCTTCTCAGGTGCCAGGATTTCCCAGTTGTAATAGATCAGATAGCCAACTCCCTTCTCTGCTCGGAGAAATTCAACCGCAATGATCACGATCAAAGCCATTCCAAGCGCGACTCGCATCCCTGAAAAGATTGATGGTAGCGAGCCTGGCAGGATAACCTTGAAGAAGAGTTTCAGTCCATGGGCTCCATAATTGCGGCCTGCCAGAATGTAAATTCCTTCAACATTCTGGACTGCACCCATCGTGTGAATGGTCATCATGAAGAAGACAGAAAGAGCAACCACAGCGATCCGGGGCGCATCTCCAAAAGGATCGGCAAAGACCAGCATCACGATGGGAAAAATTGCGATTTTTGGGAGTACATAGATTGCGGATAGAATGCTGTCAAACATCAGACGGATCGTCTTGTTCATCCCCATCAGGAAGCCACAAAAGACCGCTGGGACTAGGCCAATCACAAAACCCATGACCACTCGGTATAAAGTTGCCCACACGTGGCCTTCTTCAATCAATTTCCAGACTCCTTCGAGACCTTGTTCTTGGTAGCGTTCCAGGATCATCCAAGGACGGCCCAACAGGGTGGTTTCACTGAATTTTTCCGGGACCGTGATCAACTCCCAGAGAGATGCAAGGATCTTGGTGGGCTCCGGAAACCAAGTGGGGTTGATCTTACCAGTACTCGCGAAGATCTCCCAGATTGAGAGCAGTAATATGGGAAAGAGCAGAGTCACAAATCGCTCTGAGTTCTTCTTGTAGCGAACCGGGACTAGTTTCATCGCATCATTGACGATCTTACCAAAGAGGATCACATCAATCACCAGGCACAGCAGTGCCTGGTTCGTCCATAAGTCGAGAAAGTAGAGAATCAGGTTCAGCAACAGAAATAATGGAATTTGAACGGAGAGCTTAATGGATTTTTCAGGATTCATAGGCTGATCTGTTGTTTATTGGGAAGCAATCATTGCTGACTGGCCATTGAGCGATCGACCTCCACTGCCAGCTTCTCCCAGATTTGACTTCGAATTCTTGTAAACTCCTCACTGTTCATCGTGTTGATGGATCGCGGCCGCTCAATCGTGATTGGATAACGTTCGATGATACGACCCGGGTTGGCCGACATCAGCAAAACCTCATCCCCCAAAAATATCGCCTCGTCCAGACTGTGTGTGACGTAGAGAACAGTCTTTTTGGTTTCGTCCCAGAGCTTCAGCAATTCTTCCTGGATCAAGAGTCTGGACTGCGCATCAAGAGCCCCCAAGGGTTCGTCCATCAATAGAATTTCTGGATCATTGGCCAAGGCTCGGATGATGGCAACTCGTTGTTTCATACCACCCGAGATCTGATCTGGAAAGTAGTTAGCAAATTTGCTCAAGCCAACTTTCTGAAGCCATTCGCGGGCGATTTCTGTGCGGACTTTTTTTGAAATACCCCGCATCTCGAGTCCGAAGGCAACGTTCTCCAGGACAGTCCGCCAAGGAAAGATGGCGTATTCCTGAAAGACGACGTTGTTGATTGGCTGATCCTTGCCTTCCCCATGCCGGACTTCAAATTCTCCTGAAGTAAAGTAGTCCAATCCCGCAATGATCTTGAGCAAGGTAGATTTTCCACATCCGGAAGGCCCGACGATGCAAACGAACTGGCCTTCCTCAATTTGCAGGGTGGCATCACCAATGGCGGTAAACTCTCCTTCCGCCGTGCTGTAGGCTTTCTGACAACCTTGACAACGGATCTTTACAGACATGCCGATTTGAAGAAAGGAGGAATCATCGGTGATTTTTTGCAGTAGCGAAGTGAGCTGCGAATGAATGGAAATCTAATCGTAGGGATTGTCGAATCGGGGCTGGATCACAAGATAAATTGGGAAGAACTTGTTGAGCAGAATACGGACGGAAGGATATGCTTCCACCTGAGCAGACCCAGCCCGGTGACCAGATATTTCATCTTTTTTGTCACATGGCTGGGTGCAAATTGATTTGGGAATTCTGCTTTCAGTCAATAATTCCCCAAGATGCCGAGAGCTTTTTTTGTGAAGCGTTCATCGACTGCATTGTTCAGATCCAACTCTGTGGTGTATTCCGTCCGGCCATTCAAACGATGCACGCTTTCAATGTCCTTCAGACCAGCCACTGGAATGACGATGTTTGGATCATAGATCAGCTTTTTTCCTGTACGCAGGGCTTTTTCTGTGGTGTTAGTGTTCGTCATGTAGGCTTTGATGTTTTCGTCGTCAAGGAAGTCATCGCCTTGCATGAGGCGAGCTGCCTCTCCCAAAGCCAGTACGAATCGCTCTGCCACATCCGCCCGTTGATTGACGAATTTTCCAGAGCCGACGAACGCCACCGTCATCAAGCCAGGGGCTAGATCAGAAGCGAGTACCTTGGCATGACCATCATTGATTGATTGGGTGGTGTAGGGAGGTCCTGTCAGGGCTGCATCAATGGACTGATTTGCCAAGGCCTTGGGCATGTCGGCATTGCCAATCTTTACCTTCTGGATGTCATTGAGCATCATTCCCCCTTGTTGCAAAGCCTTGGTCAGTAAATACTCACCTCCACTGCCTGGGCCACCAGCAACACCAATGCGCATTCCCTTCAAATCCTGCACACTTTTGATCGAACCATTAGCCATCAGATCTGCGCGCGCAATCAGAGCGGTGGGGCTATTCTCCATTGGTTCCAGACCACCCGGTGCGATAATACGCAGATCCAAGCCTCGGCTCCAGCCATTCCAGAGAGAGGTCACGATCGCAATCCCTCCAACATCAATCTTGCCTTCTGACAAAAAAGCAATCGCTTCTGTACCTGATTTCACACGACGCAGCGTTACATCCAGGCCATACTTTTCGAACAGCTTCCGGCTGTGAGCGACGTACATAGTCGCAAACTTCATGATGGGTACGTAGGCTACTGTTACTTTTTCCGGTGGATTCAACGGTTTCAGGCCTTCGTTAGCCAACCCATTGGAGCTCCAAAGGAGGCCCAACACCATCATGACGATGCTTACCTTACGGGACAATTTCTTGATGTGCCAATTCATGTCATTCTCCTAAAAGTTATTGAAAACAAAGCCCTTGTTTAGAGAGACCAGGCTTTTTGGTCAAGATTTATTTCCTGAACTGAAAAATATTGAATCAATTACGTCTTTTGAGTTGGTCGCATAAAGTGCATGAAGGAAACAATTATTGTGCAAGTATCTTCTCTGCTACTCTAGCCCAAAGAGCTATATGACAAAGCCTTCTGTTCTACTTTTTGCCCTGGTGATGTTTTTCATCACAAATTTGGTATTGGCCAATTCCCAATCAAAAGGAGAAGACAAGCTTAGTGATTTGCTGCGAAGAGCAACCATAGGGTGGAATACAGACTGGTCCAAGCACTCCATAGAGTATCGTGAATTACTCTCAGGAGGACCCCCTCGAGATGGCATCCCCCCAATCGATCAGCCCAAATTCATTGATAACCAGCAGGCAGAACAATGGCTTGCGCCGAATGATCCTGTGATTGCGCTGGAACTTAATGGCGATGCTCGAGCCTACCCTCTGCAAATCCTGACATGGCACGAAATCGTCAACGACACCGTTGGTGAGATACCGATAACCATTACATTTTGTCCCCTATGCAACTCTGCCATTGCGTTTGAACGACATTATCAGGGGACTACTTATGACTTTGGTACCAGTGGACTACTGAGGCACTCAGATCTAGTGATGTATGACCGGCAGACGGAGAGCTTGTGGCAACAGTTTACAGGCGAAGCCATTGTTGGTGCCATGACAGGTGAGCAATTGAAGATGATCCCTGCAGGATTGATTGGTTTCGAGCAATTTCAATCAGCTTATCCAACTGGTAAGGTACTCTCGAAAGAAACAGGATACTCCAGAGACTATGGACGCAATCCCTATCCTGGCTATGACGATATTCACAATAATCCCTTTCTCTTTCGAGATCCGGTGGACAAACGACTTCCCGCAATGGCACGAGTTGTAACCATCAGTGACGGGGAGTACCACAATGCGTAT
Organism: Deltaproteobacteria bacterium; assembly: GCA_011522845.1. Lineage (GTDB taxonomy): Bacteria > SAR324 > SAR324 > SAR324 > NAC60-12 > JCVI-SCAAA005. Next base: position 6,571 of record WTIF01000359.1, on the reverse strand, counting down.
CCTGTGAAATTATTGGAAAAAGTTGGGGTTATTCATCATCAACTAGGTGACCAATCTTTGGTGGTTTTTCATCAAGCGGGGGTCAGCAGCGCTTTGGATGAAACTCGGATCGCGAATGGAATTGATGTAGGGGCGACTGGGGTATTTATTCCTATTGTTGGGAACCAAGAATTAAATTTTGTCAGTCGGGCAGGAGCAATCGTTGATGAGCAAACAGGAAGTCATTGGAACATTGTTGGGCAGGCTGTTCAGGGCCCTCTCAAAGGCAAACAACTGAAGAGGCTTGTTCACGCAGATCAGTTTTGGTTTTCCTGGGCGGCCTTTCAACCAGACACATTGATTTATCAGTTGGAGGAGTAGCTTTTTTCAGGGAGAGTGAATGTGACTGTCATTGAATAGTTGACTAACTACATTTTTGGTGGCGTTCAATACAGATGCGCAGAACCTCTTCAGGGTCACGTTTCCACCAGTTTTCCTGTGAGAAAATTTCGACTTCGTGAAAGCCTGAATATCCAGTGTTTTCGACCCAACTTCGTATTTGAGGAAGATCAATCACCCCATCACCCATCATTCCTCGATCCAGGAGGAGGTGCTTAGTATCGGAGAGCCAATCACAGATGTGGTAGGCGAATATTCTTGATTGACCAGCTCTAGCGATTTGAGTTTGTAAATCTGGGTCCCACCACAAGTGGTAGACATCGCAGGCAACGCCAACTCCTTCTCCCAGCAAATCACATAGATCCAGCGCCTGCGATAACGTATTGACCACAGAGCGATCCGCACAATACATTGGGTGAAGTGGCTCGATCGCAAGGGGGATTCCTGCCGGAATCGCTCTTTCCAAAAGCCAAGCGATCCCCTCTTCAACTTGCTGACGAGCTTTCACCAAATCCCTCGAACCTTTTGGCAATCCACCTGTTACCAAGACCAGACAATCCGCATTTAATTCGACTGCTTCTTCCAGCGCACGCAGATTATCCTCCAGATTTGCCTCCCACTCTAGTTGGGTATTGGCCGGAAACATCCCACCCCGACATACCCCAGATACACGCAACCCGAGTTCACGAACTTGCCTGGCTGTGGCTTTTAGCCCAATTTGGGCAATTTGATCCCGCCAAGGACTAACTGCTGGAATATCTAGTCTTGCAACGAGGTCCAATGCCTCTGAAATGGTGCAACGCTCCCGAATTGTAGCAAGATTAATAGAGAGTTGAGCAATATCAGGCATCAGCCAACCCCTCTTGTTTCAAGCCAAGTTTTCATTCTGGAACAGGCCATTTCTGGATCAATCAATAGTCCTGCTTGATCCGCCAGTCGGAATAACTCTACAAGGTGCAAAGTAGATCTGGCCGATTCTTGACCTCCAACCATTGTGAAATGTGTTTGGTGGCCATTCAGCCAAGCGAGAAAAACGATACCAGTTTTGTAAAATCGGGTAGGAGCCCCAAAGATATGTCGTGATAGAGGTACCGTGGGAGCAAATATTTCATGAAAGCGATCCTGATTTCCCGCTGCTAAGTGAGCCAAAGCTGCTGAAGCTGCGGGTGCAATTGCATCAAAAATCCCTAAAAGCGCATCGGAATATCCTTGATCATCCCCTGCGATCAACTCTGCATAGTTGAAATCATCCCCCGTGTACATTCGGACATGCTCAGGGAGTTGTCGCCGCATTGTGATTTCGGCCTCCTTTGACAACAACGAAATC
>WTIF01000359.1:2260-4766 GCA_011522845.1 Deltaproteobacteria bacterium | reverse complement strand
CTCAGGGAGTTGTCGCCGCATTGTGATTTCGGCCTCCTTTGACAACAACGAAATCTTGATACCATCAATTTTTTCAGAGTTTGCTTTGATTATCTGAAGGCAAGCATCCATCGCAGTTTCAGTTTCGGAAGAGCCCCAGTAACCAGTTAATGCTGGGTCAAACATTTCCCCTAGCCAGTGGAGGATGACCGGTTGATCTGCTTGTTGCAGTACTCTTTCATAAACTTTGGCGTAGTCTGTGGGATCTTTAGCAATCAACGCCAGGGCTCGACTCGCCATCAAAATCACCCGACTACCAGCCTGCTGAACAGCCTCCAGTTGTTCCAGATAAGCTTGTTCAACCTGCTCGAGCTTGAGATCTCCAGTGGGTACAAGATGGTCAGTTCCCACACCGGAAAAAACCATTGCGCCTTGGTGCGACTTTGCTTCCGCTACAGAACGTTGAATCAGTTCCAGCGCCTGGGTCCAGTTCAATCCCATGCCTCGTTGTGCAGTGTCCATTGCTTCTGCCACTGCCAAGCCATGAGACCAAAGATAACGTCGATACGCTAGAGTCGCATCCCAATCAATAGCAACTTCTGTCCAAGGATCAGAAGCACTCATTGGATCCGCGACCACATGGGCAGCAGCAAAGGCGACTCGATTCAGCGATACCTGAGGGGCTTGATAATCTGCAGGGGGACCAAGTCTATAGGATTCCAAACCATTGGTGCTTGGCAATTGAATGGCCGTCATTTCAACTCTCCAGTTCTGGAACATCCAGCCAGCGACGTTCGGCCCAACTCTGCATACCCAATTCAGCCAACTGGACACCTCGGGCGCCTGCCATCAAGTCATATTGCCACGGAGCATCTTCTACTACATGCCTTAAGAACATCTCCCACTGGGCACGGAATCCATTTCCAAACACTTCGACGTCAGGGACATTTTCCCAACTTGCTTGAAAATCAATCTGGTTGGGAACATCCGGGTTCCAGACCGGTTTTGGCGTATTGACACGATGCTGTGTTACACACGATGTAAGCCCAGCGACTGCTGAACCATGCGTACCATCAACATGGAAGGTAACCAATTCATCCCTCTTTACTCTTGTGCACCAAGAAGAGTTGATCTGGGCAACGATACCTCCAGCTAGTTGGAACGTAGAGTAGGCTGCATCATCTGCATCAGCGTCATAACGTTGTCCTTGCTCGTCCCAACGTTCGGGAATATGCCGTGCCCCTAAACAGGAAACGGACTGAACCGAACCGAAGAGATTATCCATCACGTAGCGCCAATGACAGAGCATGTCCAATATGATTCCACCCCCATCAGCCTTGCGATAATTCCAAGACGGCCGCTGAGCCTTTCGCCAGTCTCCTTCAAAGACCCAATAGCCAAACTCTCCACGCACAGAGAGAATCCGACCGAAGTAACCGCTATCGATCAAGGATTTCAATTTGAGCAGTCCTGGTAGAAAGAGCTTATCCTGTACTACTCCGTGTTTGACTCCTTTTTTACGAGCCAACCGAGCTACTGCAAGAGCATTCTCCAAGGTGTCTGCACTGGGTTTTTCACAATAAACATGTTTCCCAGCTTGGATGGCCCGGCTCAAGAGGTCCGAACGCATCTGAGTGGTCCCTGCATCGAAGAAGAGCGTATCTTCAGTATTTGCTAGACACTGTTCAATACTATCAGACCAGCGAGCAATGCCTTGTTCCTTGGCAAGTGCCTCCATTTTCTTCCCGTTGCGGCCTACAAGAATTGGATCAGGAAGCAGTCGGTCTCCATTGGAAAGCAATAGCCCACCATCTTGAATAATCGCTTGGATAGAACGGACCAGGTGCTGATTGTAGCCCATTCTGCCGGTAACTCCGTGCATAATGATGCCAATTCGCTGAGTAGCCATTCTAAGGTCCTTTATATTCGAGATTCAGCATAGTAAGGGGCCAATGATCTTGGTCAATGACCTGTGAGACAGAGAAAATTTTTGAGTAAGTAGATACCAACCAGAGACCACTTCTAACTCTGAGTTTTACCAAATTCCTGCTTCATCGTCTCAATCCAACCCGAATAGAAGGGATGATCACTGGAAAGTGGCAATTGAACTATCTCTCCTGTCTTTACAGACCAGTAAGCTGCTGTGAGTAGTTCGATGGATCGGCGTGCATCTGCCAGGCTGACAGGAGTTTGTCCATTGCCGGCAAGAGCTTCATAGATGCGAAGAAACTGACCAGGGAATCTTTCAGGCCTGGGGGAAAAGTCTGCTAGTTCGTCGTTAATCCGAGTTTGTTGATCCGGATCATCATGCGAGAAAGTCCAGGGTTCATGCCCAGGATTGTAAGGATCTCTTCCTCCCTCTGCTGCAAGACCAGCAAAGCAGAAACGCAGGCGTGACATCTGCTCTGTGGAGCCTAGAGTAACCGATGAACTGGCCATTGCCCCATTGCTGAAATTCATCAACACCACGCCCAAATCTTCTGTCTCATACCCATTCACACAGTTTGAAGCTTGAGCAAACACAGAG
>WTIF01000359.1:0-2160 GCA_011522845.1 Deltaproteobacteria bacterium | reverse complement strand
GTAAAGATCAAAATCTCGGGATATGAGGTTTGACGGCCAGGCGGTCGTCATTTCTAGAAAATAAATGTTGTCATCATGATCAGTCACTACATCGATCGCTGTGGTGAGACCTTCAGCAATATACTCGTAGGTTCGTGATGTTAAATCGACTTTTGCGATCTTGGCATCACCTGGCATAAAAGAAATTGTTTCTCCATAGTAGGCCCATAGTTGCCCTGAGAATAGGGAAACAATTAGATTTCCGTCGGCATCCAGAGTCAGTCCCGTGGGAACTGCCTGTTGCTGATTTTCCAACACATCGAACAGCAAGATTTCTTCATAACCTGATTCAAAGTGGTAAGCGCCTATTTGATTGAGTGTACTCTCCGCCAAGAACAGCGTCTGCTGATCGGTAGAAAGTGTGATTGAATTGACTACTCCTGGCCGCTCAATCAAGATATCTTCTGAGAGTTCGTCCAAATCCAATTGCACAATCTCGGTAGTTTCCCTCCCAGTATCCCGGGTATAGATCAGGGTTTGATCATTCCTCAGCAAACCATCCCCAAGCCCAACAACTTCATCTCTACCAGGATTGAAAACCTCCATGATGTTGTAGGAATAGAGGTCTTCGCGTAGAAAAGTTCTTTCAGAGGGATCAACTTGCCGATCTTGATCCACGTCACTCCACCGACTAATCTTTCCTGAATGCTGCCCAACCAGCTGTTCCCCAGTTCCAGCTTCCAGAATAATCAAATCCCCGTTTGTCAACGGAATCAGCCCCCGAGGGTTGTGAAGTCCATAAGCCAATTCTGCAGTTGTGGAATACAAAGATTCTGGGAGGAAAGTGCAGATCGGGACTACGATTACTGCAAGGCAGAGAAAGGGTTTCAGCACAATCGTTCAGTTTAATCGTAGCTCATTGGGAACAGTCAGGTCTTGGATAAGGTCCTTGATCAAAACGACTTTACCTTTCTCCATGGAACGATTGATGGCAAACCCAGTAATTGCTGACCATGCTGCAGAGAAGTGGTTAGACTTACGTTGCAACGGATCTGGAGTCCCATCATCTGCAAAGATATGATCAAGCATCAATGGATCGGCCCCGCCGTGTCCTCCTGCAGAATGTGGATTTTTTATCATTTCTGTGGCTTTACCGGGGACCAGAAGGGTTGTTTCTACATTACTGCCTTCTCTCAGTGAGCTCTCATCCCCATTGATGACGCTTCGTTCCAAGTACTTTTGAGAAAGAATACCTTCTGTGCCGATAAAACTAATTTCGTATCCTTCCCATGGTGAGAAAGCGACGAGACCATAATTCAAAACTGCTCCTCTTGAATACCTCACCTCTGCACGGATCATGTCCTCAATTCCGATGCTCTCGTCAAAGACGCATTGATCACGATAGTAACCGTCATATTCTTCATTCTCTGAATACAACATTTTAAGGTTTTCGATAGAACTCAGATCTAATCGAAAAGTACAATTCTTTGAGGAACATGTTGTACAACGTTGGCCCTGGTTATCTATTGCTAATCTTTTTGCGTTTGCTGGATTATAGTAGTGATTGCTTCCAGTTGCATAAGCTGAAATAGGAACATCACTTAACCACCAGTTAATCAAATCGAAATGGTGTGTAGCTTTGTGAACAGCAAGTCCGCCAGAATTTTTCTTGTATCGATGCCATCTGCGGAAATAATCAGCTCCATGAATTCGATCTAAGTGCCAATCAAATGTAACTGCCTTGATGGTTCCAATTGCTCCATCCATCAAAAGTTGTTTTACCTGTGATCTATGAGGGGAATAACGGTAATTATGAGTAATCGTTGCTTTTGAATTCGTTTTTTCCAGCGCACCAATAATATTCCTTAAATTAATCAAATTGTTAGTAATTGGCTTCTCACTGATGATTTCGCAGCCATGTTGTGCGGCTGCAATGATGTATTTGTGATGGGTGTAATCTGGCGAGGTTACAATCACGACATTAGGAAGCTCAACTCGTAGTAACTTTTGAAAGGATCTTTCCGGGTAGAGATTAACGCTGACATTAGATTCAGCAAGTGAAGATTCAGCAAATTTCAACCTCCCTAGGTTAGAGTCACAGATTGCAACGATTTGATACTCTTTAGAGTATTTGTTGACTAGAGCATCCCGAAACATTTTATGCCTACCACCAACTCCAAC
>WTIF01000431.1 GCA_011522845.1 Deltaproteobacteria bacterium | reverse complement strand
TATGCACACCGATTGTTGGGTATAAATCAGGAGCAGTCTGCCATAATTGAACAGTCTATCAAACATGGAAATGAGCTTGAAAAACCTGGCTGGGTTCGACTCAATTTATCAGCAATTATGACTGATAAAAAAGTTGAACAAGTAATAAATGCAGTTGACGATCTTGCATTTTCTGCAATGAATTATCAGTCTTACTACCGTATTGATAAAAAAAATGCTCGCTTCATCCCGATTCGGAATAATCCGAATAAAAAACACGATACAACTTCTGTGAACAACTGATAAAGTAATATTTCTAAACGAATTTAGCAGAACTGATGAAAATAGTTTCTGAATTCACCAGAAACTAAAGAACTCATTTAAGTCAATTTTACATGAGTAATGCACACAAAAAATTTAATGATATTGGCCTGAAGTGCCTTGGGGAGCGTCTTAAGGATGATCTAGATTGTCTTCTCTATCCAGGTAAAGACTGGGTGCCACCTCGAGATGGAGTGACTGACATCATCATCATTGGTGGGGGTATGTGCGGCATGGTGGCTTGGCTAGCGCTGACTTCAGGTGGGATAAAAAATATCCGAATTTTAGATCGTTCGCCGAAGGGTAAGGAGGGTCCCTGGTTAACCTATGCTCGGATGGAAACTCTTCGCTCACCAAAGAATTTGACAGGGCCAGCTTTTGGCCATGGAGCCCTAACCTTCCAGGCATGGTATCGAGCTCAGCACGGAGAGGTTGCCTGGGAGAAATTGGACAAAATTCCCCGTCCAATGTGGATGGACTATCTGCAGTGGTATCGTGAAATTCTTGAAATACCCATCGAAAATGGTGTCTCAGTTGATCATCTGGAGCCCAAAGGCGATCTACTGAGTTTGAAGGTTTCAGGTGCTGAAAACGGGACGATCGTCTGCCGAAAAGTAATCTTTGCAACAGGACGCGATGGTACAGGTGGGCCCAATATCCCTGGATTTGTGGATAACATTCCTCAAAAGTTCTGGGCGCACAGTGCAGACAAGATTGATTTCGCAGCCCTCAAAGGGAAGCGTGTGGCCGTGATTGGAGTTGGGGCTTCAGCAGTTGATAACTCTGCAGAGGCTCTTGAACATGGAGCTGCAGAAGTACGACATTTAATTCGTCGTAAAGAAATGCCCACAATCAATAAAATGATGGGCATTGGTAGTTATGGATTTACAGCTGGTTATGCGGCTTTGCCAGATGAGTGGCGCTGGCGATTTATGCAGTATTCGTTTGCTACTCAGACCCCTCCACCTCATGGATCCACAATTAGGGTTAGTCGACACGAAAATGCTTATTTCCATTTTGGGAAGGAAACGATTCGAATTGAGCAACAAGGCAAATCGATAGAAATTTTCTTTGCTGATGGATCTTCCTACTCAGCAGATTATCTGATTTTAGCCACTGGCTTCACGATCGATCCCATGGCTCGGACAGAATTCGGCAAAACTGCTGGAGATATTCTACTTTGGCAGGACATGTATGTTCCTCCTGCCGGTGAAGAAAATGAGGATCTTGGTCGGTTCCCTTACCTTAATTCAGACTTTACCTTCCAAGAGAAAAAAGTAGGTGTCGCTCCCTGGTTGCGCAATGTTTATTGCTTCAATTATGGCGCTGCAGTGAGCTTGGGTAAAGTGAGTGGAGATATCCCCGGGATTAGTGAGGGAGCTGCCTGGCTGGCTAGGGAAGTTGCCGCAAAACTATATGCTGAGGATGTAGAACTGCATTGGAAGGGCATGCTCAATTACGCCAAGCCAGAGTTGGATGGAACGGAATGGGCGCCTACTGAACTAAAACAAAAAACTAGATGGGGTAGAGTGGCATGAGTATTTTTGAAACCAGTACTCTAGGGGTATCCGGTGTTTCAGCTGAGAGTAGTCTTGGTGAAGCCGTTTCAACTCGCTCCAATGTCTTTGAAATGACTCAGCTTGCAGAATCTGCTGTGCTGCGTCCGCTGGAGTATGGAATGTTTCCTCATGAGGTTCGGGCGGCCCTGGCTTACAGAATTGCAATCAGTGCTGGGGAAACCAGGTTAGCAGAATACTACGCCGCATCGGTTGGAAATGAATTTAATTTGTCAGATTCCATAATGATTGAAGGTGAACCAGAATCAACTCTGATCCCCTTCATAGATAAAGCAGCTAATGACACAAAAAATATTGTAGCTGAAGATATTTCAAAATTACAGGCTGTGGGAGTTTCAGACGCTGATATTGTTAGACTCTGCGAGTTGATTGCATTCGTAGCTTATCAGGTGCGTGTAGCTGCGGGGCTGCGTTTGATGAATGGAGCAATATGAGCAAGGTGTTGCACAAGTTTACGAGAAAAGTTCCAAAATGGAGACCACGAGTTGAACCGGTCAAGTTGGATGACGCCACCCCTGCCCAACTAGACGCCTTAAAGGTAACGCCCTCGAACACAAAGGTATCAGAATACGTTCTGACCCTCGCACACGACGTGGAGAGTTTGAAAGTACGCTCACCGCTCTTCAACGCCATCATGTATGACAAAGGTGGAATGTCCCGAACTGAGCGGGAACTTGGTGCGCTTGCAGCTTCAATGGTCAATCGTTGTGTATACTGCGCAGCCGTGCATGCTGACCGACACGCAAAGTTGTCAAAAAGTACTGAGGTGACAGATAAGCTTCTTGCCCGTGGATTCCATGCTGAACTCTCGCCACGCGATGCTGCTATCTTTGAATTTGCTCGCAAGCTGTCGGAATCCCCTCCCCAAGCAAATGCCGATGATGTAGCAGCACTTCAGAAAGTTGGGCTGAGAGATGACGAAATCTTAGATCTGATTCTTTCTTCATCTCTATTTGGTTGGGCCAATCGTCTGATGCATGTTTTGGGTGACCCAATACAACCGGATGAGGATGTATGAATGCAGGTTTGAGGATTGGAATTGCTGGTGCGGGTTCGATTGCATTAGGAACAGCTGCCTTGTTGGCCCAGCGTGGTCATCAACCGATGCTATGGTCACCTTCCGGAAGAGGTACAGATGGCCTAGAATCTGGTGTTTCCTCTCATGGGGCGATTGAACTATTTTTCAATCCTCGCATTGCTAAGTCTGCAGAGGAGCTGGTAGCTGAAAATCAAATCTTACTGCTGGCACTGCCTGCTTGGGGACATAAAGAGGTCATGGACGAGTTAGCCCCCCACATTGCCCAAGGGCAGCAAGTGATCATCTCATCACATGCTTCCATGGGGGCGCTCTATCTGATGAGACTTCTCAAAACGCGAGGATTATCCATTCCAATTACTGCCTGGGGCACAACCGCAGTGACTGGACGGCGTGAAGCGGGGCCAGTGGTAAGAGTGAATACAGTCCGAAGCAAGATAGACCTCTGCACGATACCTGAAGATGTTTCAAAAGACGCAATGACAATTTGCCATCAACTTTTTGATGATTGTTTTGAATCTCGCGCAGGGTTGTTGGCCATCTCACTTTCCAACCTCAACCCTCAGAATCACCTAGGGATTGCGTTGGGGAACATCACCAGAATGGAAAGAGGTGAAGTTTGGAGTCAGGGACAAAATGTGACTCCAAAAGTTGGACGGTTGCTTGAGATGTTGGATCTTGAGCGTCTGGCAATCGCTGAAAAACTAGGTCTCAAGGTGAAAACCATTTTTGAACATTTTCATCTCAGTTTTCATGTTCCGGTTGCTTCGATTTCTGAAATGAATCAGCGGATGCATGAACAGGGAAATGGGGGAATTGGGCCTGCCACAGCGGACAGCAGATACGTTACTGAAGACGTACCCTATGGTTTGCAGTTAACTGCCCTGCTCGGTAGGCTGGCGGGACGCCCAGCCAAATTACATGAAGCAGGAATCGAAATTTTTTCTGCAATGTATAATATTGATTTTGCAAAAGAAAACAATTTATTGGCTGCTCTTGATCTTGAAAATTATAGTCTCGAGGATCTTCAGCAAGCTTCCTTGAGTGGGATACTCAATTAAAAAGATTCTCGAAGAGTTTTCAGAAAACCAATGGAATAATCGCGTACTCCACTTTCAAACTCAGCCAACAATTATCTCAATCCTCAATTATTCACAATCATCCAAAGTTTTTATTAACTTTCCTCGGGAGTTAAATCTGGTATGGTCTGCGTGGTTGAGTGAATGTAGATTTGTAAGATGTCTTTTGGATGCAAAATTAGAGATCAAAAAAATCTACAATAGCTTCTCAAGTTGATGAGGAGTTGTGATGTGCATGGTGAGTTAACTACAGGAACTAGCCAATTAGGAGGTTATGAAATGGCAGATTACAAACTAAACCGTCGAAAATTTATTGGGATGACTGCTCTTGCTGGGGCAGCGCTCGCTAGTCCGGCCTATATTCGGCGTGCTTCAGCTTCCGGTGGAGAAGTCAACATTTGGACCTACAACGATTTTGTTCCACAAAGTTTCAAGAAACAGTTTGAAGCAGAAACCGGTATCAAAATTAATATCCGCCTAGTGGATGACCAAGGCAAGCAGTTCAATTTATTGGCTGCCGAGCAACCTAACCCAACGGTTGACATCATGACAGTCGCTGGGCACCGCTTCCTGCAATTTATTGACAGTAAATTGTTGGCTCCTCTTGATACGGATCGATTAACAAACTGGGGAAAAATCAACCCAACCTTCTCAGAAAGTGACTGGGCAACCATCAATGGTGAGAAATGGGGAGCACCCATTTTATCTGGAATGGAAGTTCTAGCCTATAACTCTGAGCTTGTTTCTATGGAGGAAGCTCTGACCTGGGATACTCTTTTCTCAGAAAAATATTCCGGGCAGACTGCTTACATCATTCAAGACATGATGTCGATTGTGATGCTTATGCTTGGATATGACGGCAACATGGTGGCTTATCTGAATGATCCAGACAAAGCAGCCGCAATCGTTGAAGAAGCGAAGCAATTTTTGATTCAGAAGAAACCCCTGGTGCGAAAGTATTATGACAGTGGGGCAGAGGTGCAACAAATGTTTGTCAACCAGGACATAGCATTAGGTCACAGTTGGAATGGCCCTGCTGCAGCCCTAATCAATGATGGCTTCCCATTGGGGATGACCATTCCGAGAGAGGGATCTTATGGTTTTGTCTACACATACAATATTGCCAACAATGCCCCGAACTTGGACAATGCTTATACCTTCCTGAATGCGATCTTGGCTTCTCCAGAAATTGGGGCGTCTATGACGAAGGCTTCTGGATTTATCTCCACATACAAGGACGCATCAAAATATCTGACAGATCTTGAAAAAAGATCGACTTCCTTCCCCGAAGAGCAACTGGCTAATCTTCAATTCTTCCGAGCCGAGGCAAATAAGATGAAGTATGGGCTTGTTGATCCAGCAGTTGAGGCTGTGAAAGCAGCATAGATACGTCTAGTCATCAAGTAGTCCGTCTGTCGAGGCGGACTACCTAGATTATCCCAGCAAAAAGTGTTTCTACGATGCCCAATGAAGCATCCGTAAGCAATGCCTCTGACGGGGTTGCAAAAACGGAAGGCGAACGCTCACTCTGGGGGCGGTTAGCCAACTGGGGACCCTACCAGACGCTGATGTCAATTGTCACTCTTTCTCCCCGCAGACAGTTTTTCATACTGGCCGCTTTCCCAATCCTTTGGTTACTTACGCAGCACCTAGGCCCAATGCTTCAGATGCTGCATGTGTCTTTCCTAGATGCTTATCCTGTTGCTCCTGATGTTGCTCAGGAATTTTCCATGGAGAGCTATTTAAAGTTTTTTGGAGACCGCATTTTCTGGATGCCCCTGTTCCGAACTTTAATTTTTGCGGCTGTTTTCACTTTATCTACTCTACTTATCACCTACCCAGTTGCATATTTTCTGGCGCGTCATGTAAGCCGGAAGAATCAAATGCTGATGTTATTAATTTTATTGATTCCATTTTGGGTGGGAGAGATTGTTCGTACCTATGCGATCATGATTTTGCTTGGAAATACTGGTGCTCTGAATCTTGCCCTGAAGTGGCTGGGGTTGATTGATCGACCCATTCCATTCATGTATACGAGCTTTTCCATGGGGCTTGGGATTGTGTACTTGACAGCGCTTTACATGCTGTTGCCACTATATTCAGCACTTGAAAAGCTACCAAAAAGCTATAATGAAGCGGCAGCTGATCTGGGGGCTGGAGCTTGGACGAGGTTTCGCAGAGTGACGTTGCCACTCACCATCGAGGGAATCTCCTCAGGTTGTACGCTTGTATTTCTGATTTCAACTGGTTTTTATGCCACCCCAGTACTTTTGGGAGGTCCATCGACAACTGTTTTTGCGGAAACTATTGCAGGTTTTTTCCATGTGGCAGGTGACGAGTGGCCTACGGGAGCGGCCTTCGCTGTGATCATGTTTCTGGTAGCTTTGCTCATTACAGGCGTTTTCCAAAGACTTATGAAATCTTTAAGAAAAGGAGATTCCTCGTGAGTCGTGGTAACCGCATCGCGTTGGCATGTATTTATTGGGCATTCGTTCTCTACGTCTTCGTGCCGTTGATCCTGATGATCTTGATGGGATTCAAGGATAGCAAATTCATTGGTTTCCCAATTCGTTCCTGGACATTGGACTGGTACACTAGAATTTTTTCGGATGCAGAGGTGATTCAGACCTTTGTTTATTCGGTGATCATTGCCGTTCTCTCCACACTAATTTCTGTGGTGGTAGGTACTTGGATCGCAGTACTTCTGGAGGGTCGAAAGTTCTGGGGTAGGGCTTTCATCTTTGGGATGATGGTTCTGCCTGCACTTGTACCTGGAATCATCTCGGCTATCGCCTTTAGGATCTATGCACGCTGGTTGGAAATTGAACCTGGAATGGGAGCGATTATCTGGGCGCATGCCGTTCACAATGTACCCTTTGTGTCGCTGGTTGTGATGGCACGGCTCTCTACATTGCCAAAGAGCCAGATCGAAGCAGCTCGTGATCTGGGCGCGGATCCCCTGATCGCATTCCTGCGCATCACTTTGCCCTATTTGGTGCCAGCTATTCTTGGAGCAAGTGTCTTCTGCCTGTTACTGAGCTTCGATGATTTTGTCCGGTCTTTCTTTCTTGGAGGGTATGAACCTACGCTCCCCGTATTGATTTTTGCAATGCTGCGTTCGGGAATGTCCCCTGAAATCAATGCGATCTCTACAGTAGCCCTAGTATTGACGGCAGCCATAGGTGTTTGGGCGGAGAGATTCACTCGAAAGGCGAAAAAAGGTTCAACATGACCTCACAGTCACTTGTAAAAATGGATGGAGTGTCAAAGCGATTTGGTAGCGCGATTGCCTTAGAACACTTGTCGTTGGAGATTCAGCAGGGAGAATTCGTAACGTTCTTGGGACCCTCGGGTTGTGGAAAATCCACCACGCTTCGGATTTTGGGCGGGTTTGAGCGACCAGATACAGGCAGAGTTATCCTCAATGGTGAGGATGTTACTGACCAACCTCCCGAAAGACGCCATGTGAACATGGTCTTTCAGGATTATGCCTTGTTCCCTCACATGACTGTCCGACAAAACATCTCCTTCTCTTTGGAGTTAAAAGGCATAGGGAAGGTGGCGATTAAAGAGCAACTGGACGAGATCATGTCATTTTTGGAGCTGAAAGATTATGGAGATCGCTATCCAGGCCAATTGTCTGGTGGTCAACGACAAAGAGTTGCGCTGGCTCGAGCCTTAGCTCCTGAACCAGCATTACTGTTGCTGGATGAACCTTTGGCAGCACTGGACGCCAAATTAAGAGGCCAGGTTCAACGTGAATTGAAATCCATACAGCGTCAGACCAACAAGACTTTCTGCTTTGTGACACATGATCAGGATGAAGCCCTCACCATGTCCGATAGAATTATCGTGATGAACATGGGGAAAGTGGAGCAGGATGGTTCACCGGAAGAACTATATTTCAAACCAGCTAGCCGATTCGTAGCAGATTTTATAGGGGAGACCAATTTTCTGAGTGGAAAATTGCTCAGTCAGGAAAATGATTTGGTTAAAATGGAATGGTTTGGACATACATTGCAGGGTTACTCAACTGGAAATCGACCAACAAATGATTCACAAATCACAGCTTCCGTCAGATTAGAGAGGTTGGAATTTCATCAAAGGTGTCCTGATCGAGTGAATCAAGTCAGAGGGAAACTAGTCAATAGAACCTTCCTTGGTAGTCGAATGCTTGTTGATTTTCATGTCGAGGGGACTCCGGATGAAAAATTGCGTGCCTTTGTAGACCCAGATCTAGCAAAGTCTATTGGCGAAAACTTGATTTGGGCTACATGGAAGCCAGAGAGTATGGCTATCTTAAGAGACTAGGTGTGATTTTAACGAAAAATTTACAATGAAATAAAAAATTGTTCATGGCAATCTGTCTCTCCCCCAGAATTCCTGTCTTTTACTTGATTCATTCGACAACTTTCATCTGAATCATCTCAGTTAAGC
>WTIF01000308.1 GCA_011522845.1 Deltaproteobacteria bacterium | reverse complement strand
TACCTTTAAGCCAAACCAGAGCGCCAGAAATGCCATCGCCATATCTGTGACACCCAAGAAAATCCACGCACCTACCCCATGGTTTCGGAAAAAATCAGGCAGCCCTAGTAGAGTGAAAGTACTGAACAGAGTGGCCGAAAAAGTAAGAACTCCTGGTACACTACCAATGTTGGAATCAGCGAAGCGATAGCTTTGTTCACTGGCTGGTCCAACTTCAGCATTTCGAGAGAGACGTAGTGCGTAGATAAGGGCAATGAGATATGCCAGCAGCAAGAGACCAAACCACATCAATCACTCTCATTTTGTCTGGTCAGGATAAAAGCTCCCCAGAGAGTGAGTAAGAAAAATCCGAAAGAAATCAACATACCCAACCAAAGGGTACGTGGCATTCCCATTAGGATTGGTTCAATCTCATCCGGCACGAGAACAATGGGAGTGAAAGTCAAAGCGGCAAGTAGAACAGCAAGCAGGCAGCAAGTCCGCCACGCTTTTGGAGGTGTGGGCATGTGAATTCTCCGCATGCCAAGTGAATCAGGTAGAAATGAAGATAATTTCAGTTTGGAAGGGACCAATCACTCGGTTCAAATTCTTGTAGGGAATTTAGCTTTAGATCTGCGTCTTTCACCAATTTTTGATCCATCTGCGGATCAGGAACCACTACCACGCTCATCCCAGCAGCCCTCGCTGCTTCAACTCCAGCTGGAGCATCCTCGAAGACAAGACATTCGTTAGGAGCAACCCCAAGTTTTCTTGCTGCAACCAGAAAGATATCTGGGGCAGGTTTTCCCTTTTGAATGTCAGGATGATCTCCGGTGACGATGGCATCAAACTCTGCAAACCACTTTTGATGCTTTGTAGTTTTCAGGGTGTAAGCTTCTTTGGTTGAACTCGTCGCTACGGCTTGAGGGACTCCAGCCATCTTCATTTGCTGGGTCAGTTCGATGGCCCCCGGCATCGCCTCTGCTTCCGGGAATCGCTGGTTGAGCAGTGCTTTCCGCTCCGAAAGATAGTCTTCTGGCCGAATAGGCAATTCCAGTACTCGAACCAAGGTTCTTGCAGATTCGAGGGCCGGTCGCCCCAACATCTGTGACTTGATGGACCAGTCAAAATTTTTCCCGTATCGCGAGACAATCTGTTGTGTCACATCAGTGTAGAAGTTTTCTGTATCCAGCAACAGCCCATCCATGTCGTACAAGATGGCTTTGATCTTTGGAAATGAAGTCATAGGTTTAGTCCCGACGATAGCCGCCAGTTCGCTTCCAGAGATCATAGTATTGACGTACTCCGTCCTCCAGCGAAGTCATTGGACGCTCATAGCCTGCTTTACGCAAAAGGGTTGTGTCGGCTTCAGTAAATTCCTGATATTTGCCTTGTAAGTGATCCGGAATCGGGATAATTTCGATTTGTCCTGCGGGCTCAAGCTGTTGTAGCGTGGTAGCGATGTCTTGGAAACTTCTTGCTTGCCCTGTACCGGCATTAAAGATTCCACTGGTCTTGGTCTGATAGAAATGCAGATTCATTTGCACGATGTCATCTACGTAGATGAAGTCTCGCCGAAAGCCCTCGCTTCCCGCAAACAATTTCATTTTCTGACCTTGGGCAAGTTGGCCAAAGAGGTGGAAGGCGACCGAAGCCATCTTCCCTTTGTGGTTTTCTTGGGGGCCGTAGACATTGAAATAGCGTAAGCCCAAAACCTGCGAAGAAGCTTGGGATATCCGCTGTCGAACGTAGTTGTCAAAGGAAAATTTGGAGAATGCGTAAACGTTGAGAGGCCACTCACAGGTTCTCTCTTCACGAAATCCTGCGCTACCATCTCCGTAAACTGAGGCGCTAGAGGCATAGAGGAAGTCGATCTTTTTTTCTAGAGAGTAGTGAAGCAAGGTTTTGGAGAACTGATAGTTGTTCTCCATCATGTAGCGCCCGTCTGTTTCTGTAGTCGAGGAGCAGGCACCCTGGTGAAAAATGGTTTGTACATTCTCTAATTTCGGCAATTCAGCTAGGAAGTCTTCTTTATCAAGAAAATCAGCAATCTTTAGGGAATTTAAATTTCGATGCTTATCGGCTTGAGAC
>WTIF01000031.1 GCA_011522845.1 Deltaproteobacteria bacterium | reverse complement strand
CGGAAGCCATCGCTCGCAAGAAGGCGTTGTAATGCAGGGTCAAGGCACGGATGGGATCAAAGAAGCGCTGCACGTAAAGAATATAAGCGACCATCACACCGGCGGTCAATTCGCCCTGGAGCACCAGGTTTCCACCGACGAGAGCAATGATTCCCAGGGCCAGACCGGTCAGGGTATCGACTGTGGGTAACATCAATTGGGCGATTGCTGCAGCTTTAACGGTTGTGCGGAAGTGATCGTTGGCTTTGGTCTCATAGAGATTACGGTTGACTCGTTCTCGGGTCATGCCCTGGACAACGCGGATGCCCCGAATATTCTCGCACATTGTCCCAGCAACGATCGCAGAGGTGATCCGAGCACGCGTGAAGGCCTTGCGGGCGTGAGGCAACCAGAAAACCCGGATGATCATCAGCACCGGCATCAACGCCAGGGTCATCGCTCCCAAACGCAGATCCATCGCCAGCAATACGAAGATGATCCCAATCAGTAGTACCAAATCTCCAATCGCATAGACCAAGGCTTCCAGAAACTCCTGCAAGGCCCCAACGTCTCCTTGCAGACGAGACATCAGCCTCCCAGTTTCGGTCTTGTCCATGAAGGAAAGAGATACTCGCTGGAGGTGTTCGAACATGCCGCGACGCATGTCAAAGAGTAGACGCTGAGCTACCCTGGAGACCATCCATTCACTAAAGAAGTGACTGGTAAAGTTGATCACAACCACCCCGGCAAAGAGCAGAACTCCTAACTCCAGAGAATCTAAATTATCAAAGTAGTTCAGCTGGCCATCGAGGGTTTTTTGAATGATGAGAGGAAAGAGAATCTGGCTCAGTGTAAAGATCATCAGTGCGCTGATCGCTATAATCACCCAGCGACGATAAGGTTTCATGAAACCCAGGAAACGCTTGGTCACCTCATGATTAAAACCCGCTCCAAACATGTCTTCTTCACTGACCTCAGGAGGAGGGGTAGCTGCTCCTGGGGGTAGCTGCTCCTGGTCCAGGTAGCGGTTCATCCACAGCAGTGCTTTTTGGCTCATCTGATCACTTAGTCTATGGTTTGCAATTGATATAGCTGCGCGTAGTTGCCCCCCTGCTTGATCAGTTCTTGATGATTTCCTCTTTCGAGGATTCTTCCATCTTCCATGTAGACAATTTGATCAGCATGCATTAGTGAAGCAACACGATGAGAGATGATAATGGTCAAGCGCTCAGCTGTACCTTCCTTTAGAGCTTCGCGGATCTTCTTTTCGGTACCTGCGTCGACTGCAGAGGTGGAGTCATCGAGTATCAGGATGCGAGTCCCAAGCAGCAGTGAACGAGAGATGTTTAGTCGCTGCCGTTGTCCTCCCGAAAGAGCCAGTCCTCGCTCTCCAATCAGTGTGTCGTATTCCTGTGGTAACTTAGCAACATGTTCATGAAGTTGGGCACGCTCTGCCGCAGATACGACATCTGGTTTGGCTGCCCAAGGATCACCGTAGAGTACATTATTGCTTACAGAAGATGTGAACAGGAAGGTGTCCTGCTGAACGAGGCTGATGGATTTTCGAAGTGATTTCAGCGAGTAATCCTTCAGTGGATGGCCATTGTAGAGAATTTCCCCAGCAGCAGGTTCATGGAAGCGTGGAACCAATTGGACCAAGGTACTTTTGCCACAGCCTTGGGGGCCGATGATTCCAAGTGTCTTGCCGGGCTGAATTTCCAGTGAAATGTCTTTGATCACCTCCGGCTGGTTCTCTCCCGGATAGTGGAAAGAGACATTACGGAATTCCAAAGAGCCCAAATCTTTCAACTCCATTGCACTCTCAGATTCCCCTACATACTCGGCGGAATCCAACACCCGAAACAGGCGCTCCCCACAGGAACTGGCGCGAGAAAAGGAGTTGATCAGCATGCCAATCTGTCGCACAGGTTGCTGGAGAATGGTCATGAAGGCAAGGAAGGAGGTCAGCATGCCCAAGCTGATCTCTCCATCTCGTACTTGTTGCCCTCCAAACCAAAGTACCAGCGTCATCGAGGTAAGGAAGGCCAGCGACATCATCGAGTCGTTGGAAGTGCGGATGAAGATTTGCCGGT
>WTIF01000338.1 GCA_011522845.1 Deltaproteobacteria bacterium | reverse complement strand
CCCTTTGCACGTTGTTGCCACATAGAAAATTTGCGATATTTCAAAGGTTTTGATCGCGCGGAACAACCTTGCACAATAAAAACCAAATCACCTCTACGCGTCCTGTCCAGTACTCAACTTTCCTGACTTGTAAAAAAATGTTTGACAATACCCTAGGGTATCCGTCATCTTATGACACCGATGTCATGACACCGATGTCATTCAGATAAATTTTTAAAAATTACTTGCTGACAGAACGACTCCTTGCCGACAATTTACGACATAGCCAAAGCTGCGCAAGTCTCACCAAAGACTGTCAGCCGCGTAATCAACAGTGATGCGCCTGTTCGTCTAGAGACTC
This sequence comes from Deltaproteobacteria bacterium, assembly GCA_011522845.1. Taxonomy (GTDB): domain Bacteria; phylum SAR324; class SAR324; order SAR324; family NAC60-12; genus JCVI-SCAAA005. The sequence continues at coordinate 8,103 of WTIF01000338.1, read as the reverse complement.
GACAGCAGGTAGAACAGGCTATGAACGAGCTGGGATACGTACCATCCAAAGCAGCCCGCTCCATGCGCTCCAATCGTAGTGGAATTGTTGGCTTGATCACTGGAGCGGTGTCACAGTCTTCAGAGATTAGTGAACCTCATGGCCTGCCAGATCTCTTCATTGTGCAAGGTATACAACGAGTGCTCGCAAATGAGGAAATCACCCTGATGATTGCGGACACTGGTGGGCTGGCCAAGCGCATTCCAACACTAATCAACACCTTCCTACAATACCGAGTGGAGGGACTGATCTATGTGGCAGACCGACACCAGCGAATTTCTCTACCCCCACTTCCACAAGGACAGCAGATGATCCTTGTGAACTGCTTCGATGATCAGGGCACACCGGCAATTGTACCTGACGACCAAAAAGGTCAACATGATCTAGTTTTGAGCCTGATCAAGGAAGGACACCGACGCATTGCCTATCTTTGTTTGCATGAATGCATCGCAACGGAATTGCGAATTACTGGGTACCGAAAAGCCTTGGACGCTGCAGGGTTGCCGTTTGATCTAGGCTTAGTACAGTGTGGTGACTTTGAGCGTTGCGAGGAAGAACCTCAACTCCAGTGGCAAATTATTCAATCATGGTTAGCTCTTCCCGATCCTCCGACTGTGATTTGTTGTGGTAACGACGAGATGGCAATGCGCATCTACGGAGTACTACGAACTCAAGGAATGGCAGTACCAGAAGCCATTTCCATCGCAGGCTATGACAATCACCGTTCCATTGCTGAAACCCTCTATCCTGCACTGACGACCATGGAATTGCCCTACGAATCCATGGGAGTGGCAGCCGCGCAACGTTTGGTACAACTGATCCGTAACGAACCCAACGAAACACCGACCCTGCAACGTATCCGTGGGGACGTGTTCTGGCGATCCTCTGTGATCGCTCGGCCCTGAGTTCCGGGCCATTTTTCTCAACTCGACAAGGAGAAACGAACAATGTCGATGATCAAGCAATTGACAACGAAAGGCGTATTTTTGGCCGGAACCGCCCTTCAAAGTCTCAAGAAAAACGCAACAAACCGGCTGATGAATACAATGCTGGCAGCCTTGGCGACTGTGGCGCTTTCTTCAGTTGCTCACGCTGGTGGGCATGGCGCCTACAAAGGTCCAGACCTCAGTGGTCAAACGGTTACCATTGCTGGCCCTTGGCTGACCGCAGACGAAGAGAGCTTTGAAGCCGTCACTGCAGCTTTCGAAAAAGCTACCGGAGCCAAGATCGAATATGCAGGTTCAGACAGTTTTGAGCAACAGATTGTGATTGACATCAAGGCTGGAAGTCCTCCGAATCTAGCAGCTTTCCCCCAGCCCGGCCTTGCCGCCAACATGGCAGCTATTGATGGATTGGTACCGCTAGGTGATGACACCGCGGCTTGGGTACGTGACAACTATGCCGCTGGACAGTCCTGGGTTGACCTGGGCACTTACGCTGACAAGAGTGGCAAGGACCAATTCTATGGCTTCTTCTACAACGTCAACGTCAAGTCACTGGTCTGGTACGTTCCAGAAAACTTTGAAGCTGGTGGCTACGAAATTCCAAAGACCATGGAAGACCTGATTGCGTTAAGCGATCAGATTGTCAAGGACGGTGGGACTCCCTGGTGTATTGGTCTAGGTTCAGGTGACGCAACTGGTTGGCCTGCAACCGACTGGGTTGAGGACATCATGCTCCGCACTCAGACTCCAGATGTCTATGACGGCTGGGTTGCCAACTCCATCAAGTTCAATGACCCACGTGTGATCAATGCAATCGAGACCTTCGGTCAGTTCGCCAAGAACAACGACTATGTTGAAGGGGGAACTCGTGCCGTGGGTGCAACCGACTTCCGTGACAGTCCACAAGGACTCTTCAGCGTACCACCCAAGTGCTACATGCACCGCCAGGCCAGCTTCATTCCGGCGTTCTTTCCAGACGGAGTACAAGTCGGCACGGATGCAGACTTCTTCTACTTCCCACCATTCGCTTCCAAGGCTTCCGAGCTAGGAAATCCAGTGCTTGGCGGTGGAACCTTGTTGGCTATGACCAAGGATAGCCCTGCCACTCGTGAGTTCATACGCTTCCTACAGCATCCAATGTCCCATGAAATATGGATGGCTCGAGCCGGCTTCCTGACCCCTCACAAGGGAGTCAATCTGGACAAGTATTCCAGTGAAATACTACGCAAGCAGGGAGAGATCTTGCTGAATGCAACGACCTTCCGCTTTGACGGCTCAGACCTGATGCCAGGAGCGATTGGTGCCGGATCTTTCTGGAGCCAGATGGTCTTCTACGTCAGTGGTGCTTCTGCGCAGAAAGTAGCCGACAATATCCAGAACAGCTGGGACTCGATCAAGTAATTCTCTGATCTCCCACCTTGCTGCAACACCGGGTCTCTTGAGGCCCGGTCCTCTCCTTCTTTTTGAAAAGAATCGCCATGCTCGATCAGGTACTCGATGCGACCATTGCCGTTATTATAGGCGTGAGTAGCTGCCTGCTATATTTCTGGGGTACCAATCTATTGCTCGAAACCTTGGTTCGTGACAAACAGACTGCCAACGGCCAGATAGAAAGTCGTGATGAACTGCGTCACGCAATCCGGCCATGGCTATTTGTCTTGCCGGCGCTCTCCCTCCTTTTCACATATCTGGTCTATCCAGTCTTCGAGACTGTCTGGCTAAGTTTCCACGACTTCACTGGGGAACGCTGGGTAGGCTGGAGCAACTATGCCTGGGCTTTGGCAAATCCAGAGTTTTTGCAATCCATTGGGAACAACTTTCTCTGGCTACTAGTCGTTCCTTCACTCAGCGTAGTCTTTGGATTGATTGTCGCTGTGTTAGCGGATCGTGTCTGGTGGGGTACGATTGCCAAGTCACTGATTTTCATGCCGATGGCTATTAGTTTTGTTGGAGCCAGCGTGATCTGGAAGTTTGTCTACGACTTCCGGGGGCCGGGCTCAGATCAGATCGGCATTCTCAACGCGATCGTAGTTGGACTCGGTGGTGAACCACAGGCCTGGATCACCATTCCCTTTTGGAACAACTTCTTTTTGATGGTGATCTTGGTCTGGATTCAGACAGGCTTTGCAATGGTCATCTTCAGCGCTGCTTTACGAGGAGTGCCCAAGGAAACACTGGAAGCCGCCCAAATTGATGGGGCCAGTGAGTTCAAGATCTTCTTTCTGATCATGATCCCACAAATTACGAGCACGATCATTGTGGTCTGGACGACAATCACCATCATTGTGCTGAAAATTTTCGACATTGTGCTCGCAATGACCAACGGCCAGTGGGAAACCGAGGTACTTGCCAACCTGATGTTTGACTGGATGTTCCGTGGAGGTGGCGACTCTGGAAGAGGTAGCACGATTGCTGTGTTCATTATGCTCGCCGTGATCCCCATCATGGCTTGGAATATTCGAAAATTCCGTGAAGAGGAGCAGGGTCAATGAGTACCTCAAAGCGAATCCGCCTGACTCCTGGACAGTTGATGGTCCACTTGGGTTTGCTGCTCCTGGTCATTCTCTGGATCTTGCCAACAGTTGGCTTATTGGTGAGTTCCTTCCGAGACAAAGACCAACTGGCAGCCACAGGGTGGTGGACTGCACTGTCTACCTCCGTTCAGAATGGCCAAGGACGTACTGGCACCAGTGAACAAATGGTGGAAACAGGTGGCAAGTTCGTGATTGCTGGAAATCTACTGGACGATTCCAAGCGAACCATTCTGACCTTCAACACTAACTTCCGAGATCTCACTGCTTACAAGGCAGGAGAAGCACTAACCTTCAAGGACCAAAGTCAGATTCGTGTTGAGGCAGATGGCTCCTATCGCTGGGAATCTGAGCAACCCATCGAAGAAAAGCGTGGCAAACGCATCTTCTTTGTCGCTGAATCACCCCCGACCTTCACACTGGATAATTATATCGAGGTACTTACCTCAGAGGGCATTGGACAATCATTTCTGAACACCTTCGTGGTGACCATTCCCGCCACGATCATCCCAATCACTATCGCTGCTTTTGCTGCCTATGCCTTCGCCTGGATGCAATTTCCCGGACGCCAGTTCCTATTCGTAGTTGTGGTGGGGTTGTTGGTTGTGCCACTGCAAATGTCGTTGATTCCATTATTGCGCATGTACAACAACATCGGCGCATTGCTAGATGTTTCAGCCAAGTCCTACGTCGGCATCTGGTTAGCGCATACTGGCTTTGGGCTCCCGCTAGCAATCTATCTGCTGCGCAACTATATCCGTTCACTTCCAAGAGACATCATTGAATCGGCTCGAATGGATGGTGCCTCTCATTTTCAGACCTTCACAAGAGTTGTGGTTCCACTGTCAGTGCCTGCCTTGGCGTCGTTCACGATCTTCCAGTTTCTATGGGTCTGGAACGATCTGCTGGTCGCGCTGGTGTTTCTGGGCAAGGGTGATGACCAGATTGTTCTGACCTCCAAGATGCGTGAACTGTTAGGCTCTCGTGGAGATAACTGGGAGATTCTGACCAGCAGCGCTTTCATCTCCATCATAGTACCCTTGGTCGTCTTCTTTGCTCTCCAGCGTTACTTTGTGCGGGGCTTGGTGGCAGGTTCTGTCAAGGGAGGATAGTGAACTTCAGCCTACTGCCCATTTCGGTTGTGCGAACCCCCCTCGACGCTGTGACCCTCGTGGTTTCTACAATCTCTTTCATATGAACCCTCCCTCGCTTTCCGAGCAGGCTACGCTCAGCCTGAAGCGACTCAAACCACGCTGGCGTGCTCGTTTTCTTCAGCAGCCCACTGCTACCGAAGAGCAGTGGCAGATACTTTGGGAGCGGACTGAAAAGCAGTTCCCAGCCCTCTTTGATCGGCTACATGCACTCTACGGAGGCCGCTACGACTTCTTCTATCACCTGGAAGAGATTATTTTTGAGGCCTTGAAAGCTGGATTCGCCCGCTCGATAGAGTTGAAACAGTTGGATAGTCAACGCCTGCGTGATCCCCTCTGGATTCACAACCAGAAGATGCTCGGAGCCACGGGCTATGTAGATCTTCAGGCAGGAAACCTGGAAGGCATTCGGCAGCAGATTTCCTACTATCGGGAATTAGGCTTAACCTACCTCCACCTGATGCCATTGTTTGCTCGGCCAGAGGGTGAAAACGACGGTGGTTATGCAGTTAGTAGCTACCGTGATGTTGACCCTCCGTTGGGTACGATGGAAGAACTGGCTCAGTTGGCACAAGAGCTTCGAGAGGCGGGGATCAGCTTGGTTGTGGACTTCATCTTCAATCACACGGCAAACAACCATGAGTGGGCCTGCAAAGCGAAGTCCGGAGATCTAGAATTCCAAGGATACTACTGGATGTTTGACAGGGAAGAAGAAACAACTGCGTGGCAACAGCACCTACGGCCAATCTTTCCTGATCGAGGTGGGAGCTTCACGTGGTGTGAAGACGCACAGAAGTGGGTCTGGACCACCTTCTTCGAGTTTCAGTGGGACCTGAACTATAGCAATCCTGAGGTCTTTCGAGGCATGTTGGCTGAGATGCTCTTTCTCGCCAACAAGGGGATTGAGATCCTGCGCATGGACGCAGTCGCCTTCATTTGGAAACGTCCTGGTACAGACTGTGAGAACCAACCAGAGGCACACTGGATCCTACAAGCCTACAACGCGCTTTGTGCGATTGCCGCTCCAGCACTACTTCTGAAATCAGAAGCAATCGTTCATCCTGACGAAGTTGCCCGCTATATCCGTCCTGATGAATGCAGACTGAGTTACAATCCTCTGCTGATGGCATTGCTCTGGGAGTCCCTCGCTACACGCAATACTCGCCTGCTACATGCTTCACTACAAGCGCGCTTCCCAATTGATCCAGAATGCACCTGGGTTAACTACCTACGCTGTCATGATGACATTGGCTGGACCTTTGACGATGCAATCGCCAATCAACTGGGTATCGACGGCGCTGGGCACCGTAAGTTCCTCAACGATTTCTACACGGGCCGCTTCCCTGGGAGTTTTGCCAAAGGCCTACCTTTCCAAGAAAACCCCATTACAGGTGACGCTCGCATCTCTGGAACACTGGCCTCTCTCGCTGGTCTAGAGGCCGCACTGATCAGTAAAGATTTAGAAGCTGTGGATCTGGCTATTGGTCGTATTCTGCTTCTCTACAGCATCATCTTCAGCATTGGAGGGATTCCACTGATCTATCTCGGAGATGAATCAGCGATGCTCAATGACTACTCATTTGCTCACAACCCAGAACAGGCCTCAGATTCGCGCTGGGTACACCGTCCGGTACGTGACTGGTCTCAAGAAAGGCAGGCTTTAAACGATCCCAACTCACCAGCTGCACGCATTTACGCTGGAATCCAATACCGCCTCCAGCTAAGACGATCTCTTCCAGTTCTTTCTCAAGGGCAGACCGAGTTTCTCAATATTCGCAATGACCATGTGTTTGCCTACATTAGACATCAAGATTCCCAAAGACTGCTATTGCTCTGTAACTTTACCGAACGCTCTCAATCCGTCTCTTTAAAAGAACTGAAGGTTCAGGGTTTCTCTGATCAGGCTCAAGATCTACTGACGTCTCAGACCCTACAACTTGCGGAAGATCTCTACCTTGCACCCTATCAAACCTACTGGCTACAGACCAAAGTCTGACTCTTTGTACTCAGAACGGTCGCGTGAATCCTTTACTAGAAATCAAGCAGCTCATCTCAAAATCAGTATCCCCAGAAGAGATGCAAACCAGGATTGTAGCGATCGATGGTTGTGGAGGGGCTGGTAAATCAACACTGGCCACAAAGTTGGCGAACATCCTCGACAACTGCCCCGTCATTCATACGGATGATTTTGCTTCTTGGGATCATCCCTTGGATTGGTATCCACGGGTCATTGAACAAGTCTTGGAGCCACTGCGACACAATCACGTGGCTCACTTTCAGAAGTTCGATTGGCAGGCAAACCAACTAGGGCAATGGGAAACCGTAAAACCCTGTTCTGTTGTCATCCTGGAAGGTGTGAGTTCTTCCAGATCAGAATTTCGTCCCTATCTCAGTTTTGCAATTTATATCGAGACCGATCGGGATTTGCGGCTGAAGCGTGGACTGGAACGAGACGGGGAAGCTGCCTTGCCACTTTGGCAACAATGGATGGCAGAGGAAGATGAATATGTGCTTCGTGACCGACCTCAGGAGCACGCAGATATAGTGATTTCTGGAAACACGGAGGCTCTGCTGAGGATCAGTTCCTCGTTTTGATTTGATCGTATTGTCTAGGTTGATAGTTCTTCAACGTTTTCGAGCGATGGTCAGCCCATCTCCGATTGGAACCATACACAGGTCAACCCGTTGGTCGCTGGACAGAGCCGCATTGAATATTCGTAGGGCTTCTGTGTCCTTATCATGATTCGAAGCGTCAGCTACTTGGCCACTCCACAGGACGTTATCAACCAGGATTAATCCACCCGGCCGAATTAGCTTCAGGCAGCATTCGTAGTATTCTGCATAAGATGACTTGTCCGCATCAATGAAGGCTAAGTCAACGCTTTCTTGCTCACCAGTCTGTAAGAAATCTTTCAAGCTCTCCTTGGCATTCCCCAGAACCAGTTTGACCCGCTGATCCACGCCGGCTTTCTTCCAAAATCTACGAGCTGTGCGAGTGTATTCTTCACTGATGTCAAAAGCGATCAGCTGGCTATCTTCAGGCATCGCTAAGGCCATCACCGTAGAGCTATAGCCGGTAAAGGTTCCAATCTCTACAATCTTCCGGGCATTGACCAGCTTGACCAGCATTGCCATGAGTTGCCCTTGCTCCGGAGAGATTTGCATTCCTGAATTGGATAGTTTTTGGGTTTCTTCACGAAGCTCCCGCAGCACAACTGGCTCCCTCACCGAGTTCTGTCGCAAGTACTCTAAAAGTTGATCATCCATCAGGATTGTTTTCGTTGACATACGTAGCTCCACATTTCTTGAGTCTCATGAAGGAACACCTCTGAACACAGGAACAATTTCAAAAAGGTTAGCGCTAGAAAATAACATTATTCTCAAGTACTACTGCATTCACAGACTGGCAAAAATAGTTAATTCCAGTAAATAAAATAT
>WTIF01000172.1 GCA_011522845.1 Deltaproteobacteria bacterium | reverse complement strand
GCTTACATTGAAAACTATTTTTTTAAATTAATTGAGGCGATCATGAAAAAATTTATTTCAACCTTATCTGTTGCACTATCGCTGGCTTTGACAAGCGTGTCAGCTGAAACGATCAAAATGCTTCATCTCTACGCAGACAATGCGATTGAATATCCAGGTATTTCCAGAGCTATAGCGGAATATGAGAAGAAGTCCGGTAATAAAGTGGAGACCCAATACTTGGAAAATGAAGCTTTCAAAGCAAAGCTACCAACAATGCTTCAATCAAATGACCGGCCTCATATTTTTTACAGTTGGGGAGGAGGAGTCATGTATGACCAGGCCAGGGCTGGTTTTCTAAAAGACATCTCTGGGTTGGTTCCCAAAAGCTATCTGGACACAATCAGTACCGCCGCTGCCGAAGCATTTACTTTTGAAGGTAAGAGAGTTGGTTTGCCTCTACAAGTCTCACAAGTAGCATTCTGGTACAACAAAGACCTAGTCAATCAGGCTGGAGTGGATGTAGAGGGAATCGAATACTGGGAGGATTTGCTAGCAGTCGTCAAGAAAATCAAGGCAAGTGGCATCACTCCAATATGTGCAGGCGGTAAAGACAAGTGGCCCTTACACTTCTATTGGACCCATCTACATATCCGAAATGGAGGTAGCAAGCTATTCTATGAATCACTTGCTAACGGTGGTTGGGATCGCCCTGAATACATTAAATCCGGAGAGCAATTCCAAGAATTGACAAACCTTGAGCCATTCCAAAAAGGTTATCTTGCAGCAACTTGGCCTGATCAAGCAGGGTTATTTGGTGACGGAAAGTGCGCTCTAAGTCTGATGGGTAACTGGAATTACGGCGCACAAAAGGCGAACAGCGCTTCCGGTCAGGGGTTGAGCGACGACAATTTAGGGATGTTTAACTTCCCGATGACTAAAGGCGGCAAAGGTAAAGCTACAGATACACTCGGTGGTATCAACGGTTGGCTTGTTTCAAAGTCTGCACCTGACGCAGCCGTTGATTTCTTAATGACCTATTTGTCATATGAGAATCAGTCCAAAGACGCGGCTGCCTCGGCTTATATTCCGATTGCTAAGGGCGCAGACGCTTCCATCACTAACCCTTTCTTCAAGCAGGTGGCCTCAAATATTTCACAATCTGATTATCATCAGATCTTCTACGATCAATTTCTGGGGGCTGACATCGGCCGAGTTGTTAACGACGTATCAACCGATCTAGCAGCAGGAATGATTACTCCAGTGGAAGCAACCAAGCAAGTTCAAGAAGCTTGGGAATTTAACCAGTAATTTAAGAAATAAATGGGTGGCCCATTGGACCACCCATTTAACAATATGCTTAGAAAACTACAGTCTTCAACGCTGCTAGAAAGATACTCTACTGTTATTATCTTTCTGATTCCCACAATAACAATATTTACGCTCTTTGTGGTTCTTCCAGTTGGGGAAGCGGCCTACTATAGTGTTTACCGTTGGAATGGTTTTGGTGATCCAGACAAATACGTTGGATTAAAAAACTACGAATATCTTTTCCGAAACGACACCTTCCTACTTTCTCTGACAAACAATATTTCAATCATTGGGATTTCTCTATTTGCCCAACTGCCATTCGCTCTTCTCCTAGCCTTGATGATTTACGATAAATTAAAAGGGGCTTCAGTTTTTCGAGCTATTTTCTTTGTTCCTTATGTACTTGCAGAGATTGTCACTGGCTTGATCTGGGCATACATCTATGATGGAAATTATGGATTAGTTGCTGCAATCTGGGGGATTTTTGGAGCTGAAGCACCATTCATAATTGCAGATCCAAAATATGCGATTTATTCGATTCTAATCGTTGTATTTTGGAAATTTTTTGGACTGCACATGATTATCTACATTGCAGGACTACAAGCAATTTCAAAAGAAGTAATTGAAGCTTCTAAAATGGATGGAGCTGGTCCTTTCCATTCTGCAATATTCATAAAGATCCCCATGTTACTTCCAACAATAAGGGTTTCTGTCTTTTTATCGATTTTAGGAAGCCTGCAGTTATTTGACATCATAATGCCATTAACTGGAGGGGGGCCATCAAACACAACCCATTCAATGGTCACCTATCTCTACTACTTTGGAGTAATGAGGATGAAAATTGGCTTTGGAAGCGCTATTGGAGTGGTCATCTTCGTGATTTGCTTCACCATAGCATTTCTTTATCAGCGAACTTTGATGAGAAGAGATTAAACAATGAATCGTCAGAGTCCATTTTTGTACCTAATCCTAGTTCTGTTCAGCTTAATCATCATTATTCCAATTTATACCACTGTGATTGGAGGTTTTAAAAGTATTGGAGAATTAAGAGTAAATATTCTTGGATTACCGAATTCTTGGGTATTTGATAATTATGTTGGCATCGTTTTAAATTCAAAATTTTGGACGTACATCTCTAATTCAATACTTTATGCAGGGCTAACAGTATTTTTCACTATTCTTCTTTCATCGATGTCGGCATTTGTCTTTGCTCACATTCATTTTATTGGCAATAGATTTCTATTCAACTATCTTTTACTTGGCCTTCTTTTTCCGTTTGCAACGGCGATACTTCCACTTTTTTTAAGAGTACGTGATTTAGAACTTCTGGGTACAGTCTGGGCAGTAGTTCTACCACAAGTGGCTTTCAGTTTTGGATTTGCGATTCTGCTTTTTCGCAGTTTTTTTCGTGAATTACCAAAAGACTTGTTTGATTCAGCATTCATTGATGGTTGTAGCTACATCAATTTTTACTTTCGTATCACCTTACCTTTGTCACTACCAATCATTGCGACGGTTGGTGTAATCACATTGATCAACAGCTGGAACAATTATCTATTGCCATTAATTATGATCAACGAAGAAAATCTTTATCCGTGGCCGCTTGGAATTATGGTGTTTAGGGGGGAATACATGACCGATTGGCCAAAAATATTGGCTTACGTCAGCCTGACTCTCCTACCAGCCATCGCTATTTTTCTAGCAGCCCAGAAATACATCATCTCTGGCCTGACAACTGGCTCAGTTAAAGAATAGCCCAGCGTTTTGGCTGCTTACCCTAACTTCTCAAACCTTTAGGAATTGGTATGAACCCCGTCAAGGTTGGTATTATTGGTTGTGGAAACATCTTTGATGCATATCTCAATGCCTCCAAAAATTTTCCGATCTTGGACATTGCTTGTTGTGCAGACCTAAGGACCGAGAGGGCGCAGACAAAGGCAGAACAATGGGGATTGCAAACTCAATCGATTGATTCCCTGCTTCAAGATGATTCAGTAGAAATCATACTGAATCTGACTACCCCTGAATCTCATATTGCTGTTGCCCGACAGGTCCTCACCAGTGGGAAGCACGTCTACACCGAGAAACCTTTGGGATTGAACGTAGAGGAAGGAATTGCATTATTAGAGTTGGCTAGCAGTAAAAATCTTCGTGTTGGTTCAGCTCCCGATACCTTTCTCGGAGGATCCCACCAGAAATCACGCCAATTGCTGGACGAAGGAACAATTGGAGATCCCCTAGCCTGTTCTGCTTTCATGATGGTGCCGGGGCATGAACTTTGGCACCCGGATCCCGATTTTTACTACCTCCCAGGTGGAGGCCCGATGCTGGACATGGGACCTTACTACCTGACTGCATTCATCAATCTCTTGGGTCCAGTTTCCCGAGTCACCGGTACTGGTAAGGCCTTCCGAAAAACTAGAATGATCGCCACAGGCCCCAGAGCAAACCAAAATGTAGCGGTCAAAACTCCAACTCATTTGACAGGCGTTGCCGAATTCACGAACGGGGCTTTGTTGACCATCACTATGAGTTTTGACGTCTGGAAACATGAACACAAACCAATGGAACTTTATGGAACCAAGGGATCAATGTTGATTCCGGATCCGAATTGTTTTGATGGCGAAGTGCATTGGAATCAGCAAAAGGAAGACTGGGAAGTTGCCAAGAATGAATTCCCTTATGCAGATGACAATTACCGTAGCCTTGGGCTAGCGGACATGGCTCAGGCAATTCGAACTGGTCGGCCCCATCGTGCCAATGGTAAGATGGGACTCCATGTTCTGGAGATCATGACAGGTTTCTTAAAGTCTGCAGAATCTGGATCGACAGTGGATATGATAACAAGTTGCGAACGACCTGAAGCAATGAAAACAGGTCTACCTTTTGGACACCTTGAGTGAGAGGAAAAAATGGGACAGAAAAAAGCCCTAGTTGCATGGGGGGGATGGGAAGGCCACACTCCGCAAGAAAGCACAGAAATTACAAAAACGTTGCTTGAGAGCAATCACTTTGTTGTCGATGTGGTAGAAGGGACTGAAGCCTTTCGAGATCCAGATTTATCTCGCTATGACCTAATCGTCCCAGTGATTACAATGTCAACGATTGAAAAAGAGGAAGTAGAAAATCTTTGTAACACAGTTGAAAAGGGGACTGGATTGGCGGGCTTCCACGGCTGTATGTGTGACTCCTTTCGAAACAGCGTGGAATATCAGTTCATGACGGGAGGCCAGTGGGTTGCTCATCCGGGCAATATTATTGATTTTTCTGTAGAAATTCTCCCAACAGAAGATCCAATCACAGAAGGCATTGAAGATTTTCCCTACAAGTCAGAGCAGTACTTTATGCATGTTGACCCTTCGAATGAAGTGCTGGCAACAACCACGTTCACTGGTGAGCACTGTTCTTGGGTAAAGGGCGTAAAAATGCCCGTGGTTTGGAAAAGGATACATGGAGTGGGACGAGTCTTCTACAGTGCCTTGGGCCATGTTGCCGAAGAATTTAAGGTCCGAGAAATGGCAACTATGTTTGAGCGGGGTATGCTCTGGGCAGCTCGTTAGTTATTTGCTTAGGGACGGAGGATCCAAGATTATGAACCAAGGGCTTCGGCTTTCTGCATCAGGAAATCGAAGCTCATCTTGATCGATTCAAAAGGGTCTCTGGTGCTGGAGTCCTGCTCCACAATGAACCACTCGCAGCCTGCCTCATCCGCTGCAGGGATGATGGCATCCCAGTTCAAACTCCCTACCCCAACTTCACCAAAGAGAACCTCTCTGTCCAGGGTGACCACATAATCTTTGAGATGAAGCAAGGGCAAGCGTCCGCGCATTTTACGACACCATTCGACTGGATCTTCTCCTCCTTTTTGAACCCAGAACGTATCAAGCTCTGCCTGGAGGAACTTCGAGTCGGTGTTTGTTAGAATCAATTCCAGGATGGATTGGTTTTCATAGCGCACAAACTCCAACTCGTGGTTGTGGTAGGACAACTGCTTCCCCTCATCACGCAGGATTTTCCCCGCACTTTCCAACTTATTGGCCAACACCAAGCAAGCTTCCTTTGAATCAATGGCATAGGAACCCGGATGAGGAAAGGCAGTATGTGTACAGCCCAGAATATTCAATCTCTCGACAACCTCTGCGGGTTCTTCCAAAATTTTCTGCGATGGTTCGTGGGTAGCACAAATTACAAGTCCCACCTCCTCTGCTAATTCTCGGATAATCTTTGGGTCTGGAACACCAACACCCGAAATTTGAATCGCTGGATACCCAATGTCTTTTACTTTTTTTAGTGTGGATCTGAGAGAAGTGACATCCTGACAATGATCTCGGAGGGTATAAAGGGTCAGCGCAATTTGTTCTGGACGCATGGCTTTGGGACCTCAAGGGGTTGATTGAATTTTTGGGAAACCGGCCTCAGACTGCCTAAATTTTATCAGTAAGATCGTGTTTCACAGAGTTTGATTAAGGTATCTGTTAACTTAGAAAATTTTCCAAGAGTCAATCGACACTGATCGAACTTTCATGAAGCAACTACGTGGGTTCAGTAATTTGTGCTTTTTCATCCTCCGGTCCAATCCAAGTGAAAGGATTGAACGCCACTTCCCACAGATATCCATCCAAATCCCTAAAGTAACCACTGTAGCCTCCCCAAGATGCTGGTTGCGGCTTCTTCACAGGGAAAGCACCTGCAGCCACAGCATCAGAAAAGATCTGATCTACCTCTTTCTCAGTCGAAACATTATGGGATAAGGTAAATCCTCCAAAACCAGTTCCGGATGAATCAACTCCAGCATCTCTTGCGAGAGCATCCCTGTTGTAGAGAGCAAGCCAAGTTCCATTCAAAGTGAAAAAGGCGATATCAGGAGAGGACTTTTTTCTCGGAAATCCCAAGCCTTTCTCATAAAAGTGGGTTGCCACTTCCAGGTCTCGGACTCCTAAAGTGATCATACTGATACGTGGAGACATCAGATTTTCTTCATGCGTATAAAAATAATTTCACAGGAAATATTCAGAAGGTGGTGTATTGTCCTGCCAGTGAGGGGCAGTGATGTTGCCGGAAACGAAATAAGACATTTTGGAGTAGTTGGAACTCAAGGGGACAACGTCTTGTGGAGCATAGCGAATCGTCAGTCCACACCTGCGTCGTGATGACTGATTTTTGGGCGAGCCATGCACCAGCAGCGAGGAATGAAGGGAGAACTCCCCAGCTTTGAGGTTATCTGAAAATGGTTTTTCAAATACCGAAATATCTTCAATTTGCTGATTCAACACAGATTCCTCTGAGCTTTCTTTCCATGGAATATGCCCAACTTTGTGACTTCCTGGGAGGAACTGCATTGCTCCGTTTTCTTCATCCGTATCATCCAAAGCTAGCCATACCGTCACGGTCTTAGCCGGAGTAAGTCCCCAGTAGGAAGCATCTTGATGAAAAGAAACGGCCTTACCATCTCCAGGTAACTTGCAGAAGTAGTGCGTTGCCCAAGCCACTACGTCATCTCCTATCAAATCCCGAACTCCTCTCAAAAGTATATCTTCATACATCGTCTCCCAGATTCCACGCAATTTAGTGTGATAACAATTCAGCGAATACTGCACTGAAGCTTTTTTATCAGCACCTCCGAAATGGGGATCTCCCTTGCCAGGAGACTCAGCAAGCTGTTGAAGCAATTGATCAAAATATTTTCGCTGTTTTCCAATCTCTTCAGCCGAGAATCCAGGCAGTGGGCTAATGAAACCAAATTGGTTGAAGTGCTCTATCTGATCTTGAGTGAGAAATTCTGGTGCATCTGTCTTAGAGGGATAAAAGGTGTAGTCTTTCTGTGTCATCTTTTTCCTTTTTCTAAAAGAAGTGGATCAGAGATTATCTTTTCAGTAATGTTAATTTTGTTCGACTTGCAAAAGTCCACACTTTACTGAGATGTTCCTATTTCAACTCAAAACACTCTTTAATTGTAAAAAGCGAATTTTTAAATGATCAGGCTTAAAGAAATCGCTGAAGTGTGTGGTGTCAATGTCTCAACCGTGTCTCGGGCCCTTAAAGATGATCCCAGAGTTAAAGCCGACACCCGAAAGAAAATTCATGCCATGGCAAGTCGCATGGGCTACACCCCCAATTGGGCTGCGCAATCACTCAAAGGAGGTAAGACTAATACCATTTGGTTTTTGATTGCCGATCTCTTTAACCCCCTAACTGCTCAACTGGCCACCCATTGCAGTCATGAACTAGCACAGGCTGGATTTGATTTATCCGTCATCCTCTATCACAACAACCAGGATCGCTATGAGCACCTCCTCCGCAGACTACAATTTGGAATTACAGATGGAGCTTTGGTAGTTGGTTCACACAACTTCAACTCTTTTAAAAAACGTGGCGAATTGATCGATGATCTCCGACAAAGATCCTTCCCAGCAAT
Organism: Deltaproteobacteria bacterium; assembly: GCA_011522845.1. GTDB lineage: Bacteria > SAR324 > SAR324 > SAR324 > NAC60-12 > JCVI-SCAAA005. The sequence continues at coordinate 742 of WTIF01000172.1, read as the reverse complement.
TTTCCTCGATCGATTTGAAAGAGAGACTAAGTTGCCAATCGTTACCACAAACCACATTTCAGCGATCTCAGCACTTCTTGAAAATCTTCTCCTCCAATCCCCTGATCTTGTTGTGGATTTGTTTTCACCAAGTCAAAACATGGTTGAATATTCTCGCCATCAAGCTCTTTTGAACTTATTGAAAGTTAAACATCCATCTCATCAATCATTTTTTGACAATTCCAGCAATCAAATTTTACCTGGAAAAAAGGTCGCGATCTTAGCAAGTAGTGAAGTTCGTGTTAAGAAATTCCTAGAGAAAAAGGCTCAAGAACTGGAAAATCGGGAACTACTTGTCGGGGTTTTCGATCAGTGGTTGGGAGCCACAACTCCATTTTTAGAAGTTTTTATTTGCCAACAAGATTTCAATCAGATGGCTCATCAGGCTTGCTCCCTGTTAATTTCTAAAATACAAAACCCGAGTTTCAATATCCCAATAAATACTCGAATACCATATAAATCTCTACTTAAGCTTTTTTGATAAACTGATAATTTTTTCTTGACAAATGTCACATGAATTCATAGTGTTCGTCATTATTTAAATACAAACGTTTGCAAAATGAAAGAGGCAATTTGATTCTAGAAATCCAAAGAAAGCTTTACCGCGCTAAAGTGCAGCAATTTATGGATCGTCTAGAGCAGAGTATTCTTGCAGACCATGTAATCCTGGAGGGGCGTTTCGCTAGGAGTAAGGACCCTATCC